>JBBQCR010000086.1:0-11256 GCA_038318935.1 Phycisphaerales bacterium | reverse complement strand
CGGGCGAGACCGTCACGATCGAGCCCATGCGGGCTTTCCCGCTGATTCGCGACCTAGTGACCGATGTCTCGAGGAACTTCGAAGCGAAGAAGAAGATTCGCAAGTTCAAGCCTCGGGCCCCTGACGCACCCGACGGAACGTGGCGCATCCAGCAGGAGGACGTCGACCGCGTCCAGGAGTTCCGCAAGTGCATCGAGTGCTTTCTCTGCCAGGACGTCTGTCACGTACTCCGTGACCATCACAAGCACGACGAGTTCATCGGGCCAAGGCTTCTGGTTTACACCGCGGCGCTCGAGATGCATCCGCTCGACGTGGAGGACCGCGTCGCGGACCTGAAGAAGTTGCACGGAATCGGCTACTGCAACATCACGAAGTGCTGTACGAAAGTCTGCCCGGAACACATCACCATCACGGACAACGCGATCATTCCCCTCAAGGAACGGGTCGTCGACGAGTTCTATGACCCGCTGACCAGGCTCTTTCGGATGTTCAAGCCCGCGAAGACCTGATCGTCGCCGGCGCTACTCCGTCTTTTTCCTGCCTGCGAAGAGGATCCGATGTTGACACCAAAGCCGATCCACCGCGAGTCGATCCCCCGCGCACTGGCGAAAGCGGAACGCTATCGCTTGCTCAACGAGCCCTCCCAGGCCGAGAGTATCTGCCGCGACGTGCTGCTCGTCGATGCGACGAATCAAGCGGCGCTGGTCAGCCTGATTCTCGCGCTTACCGACATGTTCGGGGCACGGCGAATCAACCCAGACGATGCTCGATCACTGGTGCAGCGCCTTGAGAGCGAGTTCGACCGGTTGTATTACTCCGGCGTTGTGGAAGAGCGGTCGGCGCGGGCCCTGCTCCTGGCCAGACATTCGCCGCCGGACGTCCACGCACGATTGCAGAGCGCGATGCAGAACTTCGATCAGGCTCAGCAACACGCTCCGCCCGGCAACGATGATGCGATCCTCCGTTGGAACGCCTGCGTCCGCTTCATAAACGCGATGCGGCTCGGAGATGCGCCCTCGGAGGATCGAGACCCCACGCGGTTCGACGACGAAGTACCGCTGCGGTGACGCTTGTGCCCGCCTCTCCCAGCGTTCATTTCACACGCTTAGAGATCGCGACCGCCCCCTGCTGTCGCCGCGTGATGCCTGTCGCCTTCCCGTCGGGGCCGCGCGTGAACTCGAGCTCCGCGTCCACCACGAAAAGGGTGAAGCGATCCTCAGCGATCGGAAACACCTCGAACTCCGGCTGCGCCGTCGCGCTCACAAGCAGTCGCTCGCCGTCCCTGCGAACGGTCAGGGCGAAGCCGGGCGTTTCCTCGTACGTACCGACCAGTCCCTCGAACGAGGCGGGATCCTGCTCAAACAGAACGTTGCCTTCGGCGGCTCGATCGACGCGCTTTGCGGGACTGTCGTTCCCGCCGGCGGTCAGCACCAAGCCGGTGATCGTTCCGTCAGCATCGGGCTCGAAGCGAAGTAAGAGCTGCCCCTCGCGATTGAAGAATGTGGTTGGCGACTCGGCCTCGAACTCGCGGCGCGCCTGCCCGGTCCGCTGCAGAAGCAGTCGGTCACGGTAGCGCGTGATCGTTCGATAGGAGCCCGGCCCGATCTCGTACACACCGGTCACCCTATCGAGCGTCTCACGCGGCAGCTTCACTGCGGTCCGCACGATCTCAAGCGGCCACGCGGGTTCGATGATGTGGATCGCGAGATCATCGATGTCGCTCGCGCAATTCGACAGCACCACAATGCCGACCCGTGCCTCACGGTCGAATCCGAGAAAGCTGTGATACCCGCCCGTGCCTCCGTTGTGCCACCAGAGCTGACGCGCATGCGGCAACGACATCGGTGCGGACCACGCCACACTTCCAAGACTCTTCTCGCCCTTCCGCCACGGATACCTGAGTGCCTGCGCTTCCGTGAATGTGGGACCGAGCGGTGACTCCGTAAGCCCGGCGTTCGCGGCGCAGTACTTCAGCATGTCCTTCACCGTCGACCGAATAGCTCCAGCGCCTGCCAACGCGCCGAGGTCCCAGTTGCTCGCGGGCTCCCTCTGTTCGTTGTGACCTTGCGCGAGTCGCGACTTCAGTTCTGGCGTCAGGCTGATGACCGTGTCGGTCATTCCGAGCGGACCGGTGATGCGCTCGTTCAGGAGTTCCGCGTAACTCATTCCGGCCTTGAGCGCCAGGGTATTCCCCAACAGGCCGTATCCAAAGTTGGAGTACTCCATGTCCTCGCCGGGCTCGCGCGCGGGTTCGACCTGAGCGAGAAACGCGTACATCGCCGTCGCGTCGTAATCGGCGTAGGGATTGCTCGGGTCGCTCGGGTGGAAGTTGGCGGGCATTCGGGGCAGCCCCGACATATGTTGCGCCAACAGACGCAGCGTGATGTCCTTGCCGCCCTTCCTGGGAACCTTCACGCCGTCCGGCAAATACTTCGCGACGGGATCATCGAGATTCACCTCACCCTTGCGGGCCATGTCCGCCAGGATGTTGGCGGTGAAGGTCTTGGTGATCGATCCGATCTCAAACACAGTGTCGCCATCGAGCGGTCGCGTGAGCGCCGCGGCGTCGCCGTCGAATCCCTTGGCCTGCGGCCCGTCCACCTTCGCTCGCCCGTAACTGATGATCCGCGTCCCTTGATCGCTCACGATGCCGACGACGATGCCAACTGCTCGATGTTCCTGATCGATCCGCTGCACGAGAACTTCACGGATCTGTTCGTCGGTGAGTGTCGCGGCAACTGCGGGATCTGGCGCCGGCCTGGCGGCTGGCGGCGATCCTTGGCCGAGCTCGCTCGTTGCGAGAAGTGCGGACGTGATCATCACCGACGCCCAGCGGACGTGCGACGAATGGGAAGGCATGATGCGATTCCTCAGGAGCGAGACTACCAAACGCGTCGTGAAGCGTACCGAATCGAGGCTCTGACGGACGTACGTCGATCGCGATCGGGACAGCTCAATGATCAGTGCGCAAGGCAATGGACGGCCACCTCCATGAATCGCAACGAGCGGCCGTGGTGTACCGCAGCGCGACAATGCAAGAGTCCATGCCGGTCATCGCACGTTCAGCTCCACAGTGCTATCCCCAACCATCTGCGGAGGAGAAGTGACCATCGCCGTACCGTTCGCGACCAACAAGACTTGCCCATGCACCACGCGCCAAGAAACACCCATGAGCGCTCATGTAAATTCAGCTTCAGTGCATCGCTCGCGGCTCCGAGGTGCGGCGCAGCTCCTGGAGCCAATTCAGCACCACATGCAGGCGCGAGACTGGCGCTTCCTCGGGCGGCAGCACTTCGACCATCAGGAATTGCTGACCGTCAAGGGAGATGTCGTAGTTGGTCAGTCCGCCAAGCGATTGGTACTTCCCCGAGAAGAGAACCTTCGGCTTTGCGATCATCATGGACGCACCTGCTGTGATGTCGACCGCACGTAGCTCAGTGACACGTTCACTCTGTTTGCCTGTCGGTCGGAAGTAGAACAGTTGCTTCCCATCGCGCGACCAGAGCGGAGATGTCCCGCCATCGACCGAGACCTGCTGACGGGCACCAGGCCCGGGAAACGGCTGGACATAGACCTCGAATTGTCCTGTGGAGTCGGAGCCGTAGGCCATCGTCTTCCCGTCAGGCGAAATCTCCGCCCACGCCTCGTTGGCGGTGGTGTTGAGCCAGGGCCGCACTTCCTTGTTGCTTGGCGAAACAAGATAGATGTCCGACCCGGTCTCTTCGCTTGCTCTGGTGATCACGAGTTGCGATTCGTCAGGCAACACGCTGCTTGGTTGACCTCGACCATCGTCCTCCGTGATTGCGACTCCCTGCGACGAGCCGTCAGCGGCGATGGAATAGATCGCTCCACGATCAGAGTTTCGGCGGTAATACAACTTCGCGCCATCGCGCGACCAGACCGCACCCCAACCGTCAGCGGCCAATGTGCGCCCCAATGTGCCTCGCTCCAAGTCATAAATGCATGGAATCGCATCGCTGAAATGCCCTGATGCGGAGACGTGCGACACCACGATTCGACGTCCGTCCGGCGAGATTCGCGGACGCGCGAAGTAACCATCAGGAATGCCGACTGGAGTCGCGACGCCATCTCTTCCCACCCACACCAGCCGAAACGGTTCGACGGGATAGATGCCCCCCTCCGCGAACACCAGGGTTCCCGATGCCGAGACGTCGAAGAATGCGGTACCGACGTTGAGGGCGGGACGGCCGCCGCCCACAGCGTGGAGCACATTGGACACCAGAGCCCTCGCGGGTCCGGTGATCTCCAGTTTCGCCAAATCGAATGGTGCCACCGTCAGTACACCATTGACTGCATACAGAAGGTGCGACGGCGCGACGAATCTCGCGTCGCTTCCGTGCGCAACGATGATTTTCGTCTCGCCTCCCGCGAGCGGCACGACGCCGATGCCCGGATCGTCGTTCACGGCGACCGTCGCCAAGATTCCGCGGCGCTCGGGCAGGAAATGGGGCAGCCGCTGCTGTTCAGTCTTTGCTGAACTCAGTGGCTTCGGAGTGCCTCCATCCGCAGGGACTTGCCAGAGCCCCTCGGAATAGCGGCCGAAAACAATCCTCCCGTCCTCGCCCCACGCGGCTCCAAAGAAATCGTTGTCGGCAGGCACCAGGGGAGATGGCGACGCCAGACCACCGTCGGTCAGACGTGCGATCGTGACCACTGGACCTCCGTCGATCGGAGTCTTCCGAATCTCGCCGTCAGCGAGGAAGCCGACCCACTCGCCATCCGGCGAAAGGAACGCCACCGACGCATTGGCAGTACCCGGCAACGGTGCCGCTTCCGCTGCATCGAGCGAGCGTACGAAGATCTGCCGCTTTGAATCGCCGAATCCACAGAAGACGATGCGCCGCCCGTTGGGTGTGAGCACGAACGACGGTTCGTACGGTCGGCCCGCGACGGTGAAGGGCGCGAGCTTCGCCGCTGGTGCTAACGAGATCTCTAAGCGCGAGACGTCGAGAGGTGCCGCTGTACCAGTTGACCTCGCCAACCACGAGCCTGCTGCGACGCCCGAGACCAGCGAGAAGAGTGCGACTGCTGCCACACGCAACGGGCGAACGCCAGCGCGAGTCGCGGGCGATTCCAGTTCGTTGGTCATGGAATCGAGTTCGATGCGTGCATCGCCGATGTCGCGCAGTCGCTGATGTCGGTCCTTCGCAAGGCAACGTTGAATCAACTGGCGCATCGCGAACGGCGTTGCTGCGGGAAGCTGCGTGAGGTCCAATTCCTTGTGCAGCGTTGCACCGATGGTGTCCGCAACGGTTTCGCCTGCAAAGGGTCGCTTCCCGGTGAGCATCTCAAAAAGCACACAGCCGAACGAGAAGATGTCCGTGCGCTTGTCGACAGGCTTCCCGCGGGCTTGCTCGGGACTCATATAGCCCGCGGAACCCATAATCACGCCAGGAATCGTTGGAGAGGCGACAAGAGCAACAGCGGTGACCGTGGGTCCGGCAGCATTCGCTGCGATTTCGGTCGACGAGGATCCCGTGTCGGCGTTCCTCGCTAGGCCGAAGTCGAGCACCTTGACGTTGCCATCGGTCGTGACCATCACGTTGCCGGGCTTGAGGTCGCGATGAATGATTCCTTTCTCGTGGGCCGCCTCGAGCGCTGCGGCGATGTACGCCGCGATGCGCCGGGTCTCCTCGCTTGCCATCGGCCCGCCGGCCAGCGTGTCAGCGAGCGTTTCGCCTTCGATGAACTCAAGAACCAGATATTGATGCCCGTCAACAATCTCAAGCCCGTAGATGGAACCGATCCCCGGATGATTGAGCGAAGCAAGGACCTTCGCTTCGCGCTGAAAGCGTGCGAGCCGATCGGGATCCAAGGCCAGATGCGCAGGCAATGCCTTGATCGCCACCTGACGGTCCAGTCGCGTATCGCGAGCGAGAAAGACCTCGCCCATTCCCCCACGGCCGAGCTCTCGGAGGATTTGGAAGGAGCCGATGGTGGTTGGCCGCATGAAAATGCAGTGTACGAAACGCTGTCGATCCGCGCCGCTCGTCACGAGGAGGCTCTCAATGCTGAAGCGCGAAAGGACGAATCGAAGAAACTCAGCGAGCTGAGGATCGGGTCGTCAGGATCGCGTCGCACCACCCGACACGCTCCGGTCGCCCATCCCTGGAGTCCACCCATGCCATTTCATCTCGCGAGTGCGCTGCTGATGATCGTTGCGATCACCACCCCCTCCGTCGCCCCGATGTCCTCAGTCCTCCCCTCAGTTCCTGTCGCTCACAGCGCGGCTTCACCGCCACCGTTTGCGCTGATCGAGCTGTTCACCTCGGAAGGATGCTCGTCCTGCCCGCCGGCGGATGCGGTGCTTGCCGATACCACTCGCGCCGGCGACGCGGGCAACGTCATCGCATTGGCGTTCCACGTTGACTACTGGGACAAGCTCGGCTGGACCGATCCGTACGGTGATGCTGCGTTCAGTGAACGACAACGGATTCGCGCTGCCGCGATGGGAGTACGCGGGCTCTACACCCCACAAGCTGTCGTGAACGGCCGGATCGAGTTTGTCGGATCGGACTCCGCGCGATGGAAACGAGAGATCCAAGAAGCGCTCAAGGTCACGCCGACGGTTGGCATCGGCGTGACGGCAGTCCTCGTCTCCGCCAAGCCAGCGCCTCGCACAACCGTCGAAGTCAAGCGCGATGGCGATGGTCTTTCCGTCGCGAGTATCAACATCGTCGCGGACGTAACTGGACTGCAGGCCTACGCCAAGCTTTGCGTCGCTCTTGCGCAGTCGAACCTGCGAACCGAGGTGAAGCGCGGTGAGAATGCGGGCCGCACACTGACACACGATCGCGTGGTCCGCATCTTTCGCACTACTAGCGTCTCCCCCGCTTCCTCTCAGGCAGAGTTCACGCTGCCGCTTCCTCAGGGCTGCACCGTGAGCGACATGACGGTCGTTGTGTTCGTGGAGGAGCCGACGAGTATGAGGACTCTTGGCGCGACCTCGGTCAGGATCGGAGGCAGTTGAGGCAGGCGTCGTTCCGTGCACGAGATGTCCAGTGCATTCGGAGCAGGGGGTGCTGGTCCGGGTCTCCAAGTCCGTTAGAATCGACGTGTCGAATCTAGGAGACGCACATGAATCTGTCGCTTCGATCCATCGCCACTTCGCCACTCCCATGGGTCGTCATGGCTGCGCTCGTCTGCGCCTGCACCGCACCGAACTCAACTCACGACGAGGCGCCGCGTGTGGCTACCACGACACCAACGATCATTGCACCGACTATCTCCGACGAGAAGCCTCGCGACTATGCAGGACTTCACAACGTCGTCGCGTTCCACGACGGCTTCTATTCAGGAAGTGTGCCCGAAGGTGAAGAGGGATTCGAGACGCTTGCGGCGATGGGAGTGAAGACCGTGATCAGCGTGGATGGCGCCGAGCCGAAGCTCGCGGAAGCCAAGGCCCACGGCCTTCGCTACATTCACCTGCCGGTCGGATACAACGGATTCGACGAAGCGCGTACCTTGGAGCTCGTTCGGGCCACGCGCGATGCGATAAGCGATGGGCCGGTGTACATCCATTGTCATCACGGGAAGCACCGAAGCGCCGGCGCCGCTGGCACCATCGCCGCAAGCCTCGGTTGGATGAGTCCCCAGAGCGCGGTCGCGCGAATGAACGTCTCCGGAACGGGCGCGAACTACACCGGTCTCTACGCGTGCACGGCAAACGCGGTCGTCCTGAGCATGACGGCCATCGACGCCGTCCCCGCGCATTTCCCAGAGGTCTCTCGGCCCGCCGGATTCGTCAAGATGATGGTCGAGCTCGACACGATCAATGACAACCTCAAGGCCATCGAGAAGGCTGGATGGGTCACGCCAGGGGATCATCCCGACCTCGTTCCGGTCGCCGAAGCGGCGCGAATGGCTGATCTCTTGCGGCTTGCCTCAGAGAGCAAACGTGCAAAGGCCGAAACTATCGCGTTCATGACGATGCTTGCGACCGACAGCGAGCGTGCGCAGCGGTTGGAGGACATGTTGGCTGCAGGAGGCTCAGATCCGGCGGCACTCTCGGTGCAGTTGGCGACCATCACGTCGTCGTGCGTCGAGTGTCACCGGGCATATCGTGACTGACTCGGCGATCGGATAGTTGTCATTGACTGACCACTGAGACTCTTGCACGAGGCGTTGGCGCAACGCTCATACGAATCAGGGAATGAAACTGCGCGTGCCGAGGCACGTAACCAGCGATCAACATCGGCATCTCGATTTCGCGATTCAGTCCTCTCTCTCGCCTCCTCGCCTCCGCGGCAACTCGCGAAGGACGGAGATCCCCCCATCATCGACGTCACGTATCACACTAATTGTGGCAAATCCGGCATACTGCGACGCACTTGAACGCGGCAGTCAATCACGATCCGTATCACACTCAGGAGCTCTCATCATGGCACGTCTTCCCATCCAATCCGTCGAAACCGCAACTGGCAGCAACAAGGACATCTTCGCGGCACTGCAGAAGGGACTCGGCATGGTGCCGAACATGACCAAGGTCATGGCCAACTCTCCTGCCGTTCTTCAGGCCTTCGCTCAATTCAACGGAGCGATGGGCACTTCGAAGTTGTCCGGACAGATTCGTGAGCAGATCGCTCTGCTCACCGCCGAGAACAACTCCTGCACATACTGCCTCTCGGCTCACTCGGCGCTCGGCAAGATGGCGGGCCTGAACCAGACACAACTGGACGGCGCTCGTCATGCAGAGTCGGCCGACGCCAAGACGCTCGCGGCGCTCACCTTCGCCCAGTCCGTCATCACGCATCGCGGCGGGATCGGCGACGCCGAGATCAAGGCCGTTCGTGCAGCCGGTTTCTCCGACGCTGAACTCGCCGAGATCGTCGCCGCGGTGGCCCTCAACTTCTTCACCAATTTCTTCAACCGCGCATTCGATGTGGACGTCGACTTCCCCCGCGTCGAAGCCCACACGCACGCAGCGGCGCACTGACCACCGCGCCTCGATCTCGCGAGCTGTCGCGTGATTCTTCACGCCTCGGTGTGCCCACGCTCACCGAGGCGTTTCTCTGAAGCTCGAGCGAATGAAGGAACGCATCATGTCCAACCCTGCAACCGTCTCTCCCGTCGTGCTCCGGCCGCCGTTCACGTTCGAGTCCGCGACAGCCAAGGTTCGTGCCGCCGAAGACGCGTGGAACAGCCGTGATCCATCGCGGGTATCGCTGGCCTACACACTCGATAGCCAGTGGCGCAACCGAGGCGAGTTCCTTCACGGCCGGGAGCAAATCACGACGTTTCTACAGCGAAAGTGGGAACGCGAGCGCGACTATCGCCTCGTCAAGGAACTCTGGGGATTCCTCAACAACCGCATGGCCGTGCGATTCCAGTACGAGTGGTGCAACGACGTGGGCCAGTGGCACCGCTCGTACGGAAACGAGTTGTGGGAGTTTGACGAAGCGGGGCTGATGCGCCGGCGCGAGGCGAGCATCAACGACGTGCTGATCACTGAAGCCGAGCGCAGGTTCCATTGGCCGGCGCCAGGACCGAGGCCCGCGGAACACGCTGGCATTTCCGCTGTGCAATGATCGCGGTCATTTCTCCCCGCCAGAAATCGCCGGAAGGACTCCGTCGTAGCTCGCGGTGAACGCGTTGCCGGATGCGCTACTGGATGCGTCATTCGCACCGGAACGGATCCGTTGCAATCGGTAGGTGCGATCACCAGACCAATGCTTGACCGTTAATTTGCTCGCAAAGGTGCGAGCGAACGTCGGTGGGACGGGTCCGTCGTCGAGCGGGCGAATCCGTAGGTCGAACGAGTCCGGCAGATCGTCGCTGGCGCGGAGCCAATTGAACATCGACATACCGCTTGGCGCGGCGATCCGACCGATCTCTCGCCACATCTCCCCCTCGCGTACCTCCACAACTCCCGTGATTCCGACGCCGAGTTCAGCCCGCAGATAGCACCATCCCAGACTCCGACCACCGAGAGGAATGATCTCGGCTGTCAAACCACCATCGGGCCCGTCGAGCGGGTCTGCGCTGAGTGGGTCGAGAAGATCGGACGACGGCATGATCGGTGTCTCCGTGACGCGGATCGCGCCATCGGCCGCGAACTCGCCGAACCTCACCAGAGTCGTGCCCATCACGCCACCCCCCAAGAAGAGCGTCCCCTTCACACCCACGACGAGCACCCCAGGCGCGGCGGGTGCAGTCCAGGTGATGCCCGGTGTGCGCCCAGTCTCGTCGACCGACGTGGGCTGCGACACGCCGTTCACGAGGAACTCATCGACGACGAGTTTGAGGTTGATCCCGAAGCGTGCAGGAACAACCGCGATCGAGACGGTCTGCTGCAGTCCAACCTCCGCTGGCATCAGTACGCGGATCGGATCGAGCAGCTTCTTGCCCAGTCGATGCAGATCGTCGTCGTTGAGGATCCCATCGTTCACAAGCCCGACCAGTCCTGGCAAGAGATCCCATGCGGGTCCCTGAGACTGGATGGCGAGCGTCGTCCGTGGCAACCGCCCCGTCGGATCGGCGGCAATCGCCTCGATCCTCGCGAGTACTTCCGTGACGAACGGATCCTGTTGTGGCTGTGATGTCGGCTTCTCGGGAGACCACATCTGCACGAGCGATGGCAGAAGCGACGCCAAGCTGTTCTGGTATCCGTGGCCCTCGGTGGAGTCGCCTCGCTCGATGGCGTCGAACCGATCACGGATCCGCGTCTGCGTCTCCGTCCGCGCTCGCGCCATGATCGCTGGCATCGCCGATCGCTCGAGTTCATGGATCCTCGCGTCGGTCCAATAGCTCGCCGCATACGCGAGCCCCGCCGCACCGGCCGCGGCGGTCGGCAGCGTGACCGTCAGCGAGAACCAGCGAGTACCACGCTGCACCCAACGGATCGCTCGCGGCTCGTCGGTGTCCGATCCACATTCGCTGCAGCGCTTGGGAATCGCATCGTCCACCGCGCGAAGCAGCGACGTGCATCGCGCGCACCGCGGAGCAACGAGGCGCGTTCGACCGCGCCAGGCCCATCGAATTCCGGCGATGCCGGGTGCCAACGATGCCCCTACCGCTGCCATCACGATCGAGTCGTGGATGAGTGTGCTTGTCCAGCCGGGCAGGCTCGAAAGCCACACGAAGAACGCGGTCATGTCCCTTCTCCCTTTGCTCCGCGCTCGGGTGATGGCTCCGATGAGGGTTCGTCCGGTCCCGCGATGACCTCGAACGGAACCGTGTGTGTCAAAGTTGATCCGAACGCAGGAACACCCCATGCTGCGATCGGCATCCTTTGGC
>JBBQCR010000085.1:0-11285 GCA_038318935.1 Phycisphaerales bacterium | reverse complement strand
CGTCATCATCGATGTCGCCGGTGTCCTGGGGGACGCTTGCCGAGCCAACGCTCTGCGCACCGGCGTCGACGCACGGGCTTCCGGGAGCGAGCGCCGGGTTGTCATCCAGCGTACCGAACTGGTCATCGCCGCCATCGATGTCCGCAAATTTCGGCGGAAAGGCAACGAGACTCGAGCCGGGAACGGAATTGCCAGCGGAGGGAATGCAACTGTTGCTGAGCGTGATGCTGCCCCCCGAGAGGGCCATGAGTTGGGACGCGTCGTCCTCGTGGACGCCGTCCTTGTTCAGAAAGAAGATGGAGTTGCCGACGACCGCAGCGCTGCCAGCGCCCGTCACGGCGAGTCCGCCAGCGTTGTTGGCGTCGTTCTTGACCAGCGTGCAATTGAGTAGCGACGTGCCGGCTGCGCCATCGGTAACGATGACGGCACCGCCGTTGCCATTGGTTTCATTCGCAACGAAGAAGCAGCCGAACAGAGCGGCCTTCGAGCTTGAACCGCCGACGCCGAGGGCTCCGCCGCCGGCGTTGGCTGAATTTCGCATGAAGCGACAGGTCCGAATGGACGGTTGGGCTGCGCCGCGAACCCGGATGCCACCACCGACCAGCGGCGTGGTTCCGCCATTGGCGTTGCCGCCGATGATCGCGAAGCCATCGAGCAGCGTGTTGGGGCTCACGTTGTCGCCCGCAAAGTCGACGACGTGAAAGCTGTTGTCACTCGTCGAGGCGCCGCCGATTTCACCGGAGAGGATCGTGGGATGATCTGTCGGCGAGCGAAGCGATCGCAGCGCCTCTCCGCCGGCGAATCCCCCGTAGAGCTTGATGTTGCCCTGCGGCGCGAAGCTCGCGGAGCGATCGCTGCCATCCGTGGGCAGGTAGGTCCCTTCGGCGACCCAGATCTCGACGGGCTTGGGCTGTGGGAAGGTGTTGGATGCGGCGATGCCATCCTGAAGCTTCTTGAACGCATTGGCCCACGAGCTGCCGTCGCCAGCGCCGCGAGTCACGTTCTGGTTCACACAGATGACTCGATAGGGGCGATCGAGTTCGTAGGCGCCGAAGTCAAGGAACGGAAGCGCTCCGAGGCCGGTGTTGTTGGCCATGTCGTCGACAAGCCGCGGATGGCCGTCGAAGTCGACGGGGAGCGCTTCCGCGAAATTGCCGTCCTGATCAAGATCGGCGGCGTCGGCGGTCAGCAGTGTGCCGCATCCATGATCGATCGCAGCGGAGATGGCCTGAAGGTGGAGATCATCGTCAGCGGTGCCGATGATGTTGTCGGCGCCGTTCTCGTCGACGAACTGAGCTGCGACGATCACGTTGCCCGCGCCCGCCGAAGGAGCGCTGGAGAAGCCGTTGTGTTGGACGACCACGGTGGCCTGCGACAAGATGTTCGGATTGCTTGGAGCGGTGTTCGCGGCGAAGAGGCAGTTGGTGATCTTCGATGTGTTGCCGATGTTGCCGATGACAATCGCGCCACCGACGAGGCCCGCCGTGGAGTTGGCGATCGTGCAGGAACTGACCGCGACATTGCCACCAAAGATATCGATGGCACCTCCCGTCGTGCTGGTCGAATTACCATTGAAAACGCAGTTCTGGATCGATGACCCGGTGCAGTTGAGAGGACGAACGGCGCCGCCGGACCCGGTGCCGACGTTTCCAACGAAAGAGCACTGGGCGATGGTGATCGGCGTGGTCTGCGCGTCGATGGCGCCACCAGCACCCACGCAGGAATTGTTCACGAATTGGCATCGACGCACGATTCCACTGGAGACATTGATCGCGACCGCTCCTCCGCTTCCGTGCATGAAGCAATCACGAAAGACGCAGTCCTGAATGACGAACGAGGGCGCCGCAACCATCAGGATCGCTCCGCCAAAGCCGTTCACAACCAAGTCGCCGTTCGCGTGCTCGAAGATCAATCCATCGATGACGATGTTGGCGCCAATGCAGTTGCCGATGATCTGAAAGGAGTTGTCGGAGGCGTCACCGGGTACGCCGATATCGCCGCTTAGAATCGTGGGATTCGCCACCGGGTCGCGCTGCGAGAGTTGTGTCGCTCCTGGAAGAAACCCGCCGTAGAGCTTGAGGCTGTTGAAGCTGTAGAAGATGGTGCGGTCGGTGCCACTCGTGGGGGTGTAGGTGCCGGCAGCAATCCAAACCTCGGTGCCCGGTCCATTCACGAGGGCCTGGTTCAAGGTCTTGTACGCCGTCGCCCACGTCGATCCAAACTGAGACGCGACTGGCAATGTCTGGGCACCATCAACAAACACGATGGCCGCATCGGCGGCAGCCGCCGCGGAAAGAGCAAGGGCAGAGACGAAAAGGAAGTGAGATCGGAAGCGCATGGCGGTTCTCCTGTGGTTCGAAGAGCAACGCGATGTTCGGGCCAACGGCGGATCAGCAATCTTGAAAGCTTGCCCGCGAGCAGCCTGACTGCGTTGGCCCCGGTTCCGTGGGCACCCGGCGTGGCAAGCGTGCTGTGTGGGAGTGATCCTTGGACAACGCCCGCGAACGATGAGCCAAGCGGACTCATGCGGGGGCATGATCCCGATCGCACCGCAGGTGACTCGCCTCGCATGCAGTCCGGTCGCGCCAGCTTGACATCCCGACTGCGACCCAGCCCACGGCTCCGCGAGCTGGGAGGAACACTGGTGACCGTACCGCGATGCTGCTCTGGAGGCATGTGGCTCGCATGGCTCCTGATCACGTTCTGCTGAGAGATGCAGGCACTCGGATTCACTGGCATCGCCCGCGTTCCAATTCCTGCGAGAATGCTGGCCGACCTCGCAACGGACTTCTCACAGCTTGGCCTCGAATCGCCTCTCGTGGACCATCCCTCCCCCGAACCCGACCCCATCGCTGCTCTCTACGGCGAGTTGCGCCGTCTTGCCGGGGCCATGCTGCGGCGAGAGCGGCCGGACCACACGCTGCAGACGACGGAACTCGTCCATGAGGCGTACCTTCGGATCGGCAACGACCCGGCGCTGGTGGGCGCATCGCGGGCGTTTGTCTTCGCCGTCGCGTCGAAGGTCATCCGCGATGTGCTCGTCGACCACGCTCGCAAACGTGGTCAGGTGAAACGCGGCGCGGGTTGGCGAAAGATCTCGCTCTCGGAAGCCGACGTCTCTGGAGGTGAGGGGCGCGAGGTCGATCTCCTTGACCTCGACGACGCGATGGTCGCACTGGCGTCGGAACACCCGCGCCGATCACAAGTCATCGAGATGCGGTACTTCGGCGGCATGGGCAACGACGAAATCGCCGAGGTCTTGGGCGTTTCGGTCCGCACCGTGACCGAAGACTGGTCGGGCGGCCGCGAGTGGCTACATAAGCGATTAGCGCGCGGAGCCCGAACATGAACCAGCAGCGCCACGATGCGAGCGACTCTGCCGTCCCGCCCGACTTCTTGTCCGTACCCTTTTTTGGCGCTGAGTTCCACGTCGCGCAAGCCATAAGCCACGCCGTCGCTGCCGCACCGGCCGCGCCGCCAGCACCCGCACGCGTTGGCTCGTTCACCGTCGGCGCTCTCATCGGCCGCGGCTCCTTCGCGTCGGTCTATTCCGCGACACAGGACAAACCCGTCGTTCGTCGCGTCGCTCTCAAGGTACTGGATGCCGCGCTCGATCAGCGATCGGCGTTGCAGCGATTCCATCGCGAGCAGCATGCGCTGGCGCGGCTTGAACATCCCGGCATCGCCCGGCTGTACGAAGCGGGCATGACGCCGGACTCGCGTCTCTACTTCGCGATGGAGTTTGTCGATGGAGAACCGATCTTCGCCGCGGCGACGCGGGCGGCGTTGCCGGTGCGCGAGAGCATACGACTCATCCGCGATGCATGCCGCGCCGTCCACTACGCGCACATGAAGGGATTGATCCATCGCGATCTCAAGCCCGACAACATCCTCGTCACGACGATTGATGGAGCGCTCGCGACGAAGATCATTGACTTCGGCGTGGCCAAGGCCATCGCGAGCCCGATCGACGACTCGTCGCTCCGGACTGTCGCCGGGCAACTCGTCGGCACGCCTGCGTACATGGCCCCGGAACAACTTGAGGGTCGTATCGACGACGTCGACGTGCGCAGCGACATCTATGCCCTCGGTGCTGTCCTCTACGAACTGGTGAGTGGACGGCGGGCGCACCAGATCGGCGGAAGGTCGCCGCTGGAAGCAGCCCGCCTCGTGCGGACCGAACGGTTGCGGCCGCTGCGCAACTCGGTTGCGGGCGTCACGATCGACCTCGATCGCGCCCTCGAGTCGGCCTTGAGCGTCGATCCCGCCGACCGCTACCAGTCCGCCGCCGAGTTTGCGCTCGACCTCGATCGCGTGCTTGCCGGCGAACCGGTCCGATCCCGCACACCAGGAAGCTGGGAGTCGACGTGGCGGTGGTCGCGGCGGCATCCGGTTCAGACGGCGGTTGCGCTGGCGGCACTCATCGGCCTGATGACGACATCGGTTTCCTTCTGGTCCATGGCGCAAACGGCACGGCGCGAAGTCACGCATCTGCAAGCTGCCGTCAAGGAGTTGCTGCATTCGGCGATTGCTTTGGCGGACCGCGTCGGCGTCGGCCGCGAGCGCCGCGCGATCATCGAGCGCGCGGCGGCGCTCTCTGCAACGCTGCTGGAGCTGCGGCCGGGCGATGTGGAGTCCCGACGCATTCGCGCCGACGCAATAATCGAACTTTCGAAGATCATGCGTGACTCAACCCCAAGCGAGCTCAACGAGGCACGTGCGTTGCGAGCGGAGGCGCTGGAACTCCTTGACGGGCTCGTCGCTGAGAGTCCCAGTGACGACGATCGCGCCCAACACGCGATCGCACTCATTCTGTGCGGCGACATCGACAAGGAAGTCGGTGAATTCGCCAGCGCGCAACGACACTACGAGCTGGCCTTGGACGAGCATCGCATGATGGTCACGCGCAACCCCGGCGACCTCGACTCGGCGCGTCAAGTCATCTTCGGGCTCGAACGACTCGGCGACTTGGCCGAGATTCAGGCTCGCTTTCCCGCAGCGGATGAGATTTTTCGCCAGCAGTTCGACGCCACGGCTGCGTTGTGCGCGGCCAACCCCGATCGAATCGAACTGTTGTGGGATCGATGCTGGGCTGGTCGACACGTTTTCGCGGCGATGCATGGGGCCGGAGAGTTCGACCGAGCCCTGCTTCTCATCAACAACTGTTGCGCCGACGCCGACGCGCTGCTCGCAAGTGATACCGAAAGCCGCCCGTACAAACGACTGCAAGCGTTCTGTCGCCGGGATTTGGCAAAAATGCTCCGTCTGCGCGGCGACTTGGAGGGAGCAGAACTGGCCTTCTCCGAGTGCCGCACGGAAATGGAGGCACTCGCGGAGGCCGACCCAAAGGACGTTGACACCCAGCTCGGCCTGATGAGCGTCCGAATCGAGGAGGCGTACCTTCTCGGGGCGAGGGGAGACATTGCAGCCGCGTTGGAACAATCGGAAAAAATCTTCGCGGCAGTCGCGCAGCTTCGACGAGATCGACCTGAGGACGCGAGTGTCGAGCGAATGGTGACCTCGGTTACTTCGCAGCGGGATCTCCTGCGAGCGAAGCTCACGCAAACTTCGGTCAGCACTTCTACGCTCGAGCCTGGGTCAAGCTCAGAGCCGTAGGCACTCGATGCGGGGATGCCCGACATTGGTACTTGTCGCGGGTGGCGATCACGTCCCGACGACGGTGACCGCGAACCTTTCTTACTCGACGTTGCGGCGTGGCGGCGTGGCGGCGTGGCGGTCGCGTGTCCTCTGCGAGCGCGGAGCCATCAGTGCCAGAATCGCCGCACACGCTGAACCTTACTCACCGAACCGAATCCCCTGCGCCAACGGCAAGTCACGACCGAAGTTGATCGTGCATGTCTGACGCCGCATGTACTGCTTCCAGGAATCCGAGCCCGACTCGCGTCCGCCGCCAGTGTCCTTTTCGCCACCGAACGCCCCGCCGATTTCCGCGCCGCTGGTGCCGATGTTCACGTTCGCGATGCCGCAGTCGCTGCCGTCGACAGAGAGGAATCGCTCGGCACTGCGCACGCTGTCGGTGAAGATCGCACTTGACAGTCCCTGATCGACGCCGTTCTGAAGCGCCATCGCTTCGTCGAGGTCCTTGACGCTGAAGACGTAGAGGATCGGCGCGAATGTCTCCTCCGTGGTGATCGAAGGAACCTGACCGCGCGGGACGCGGACGATCGTTGGGTCAACGAAGTGGCCCGGCGAACTCTTGAAGCGATCGATACCGGGAACGCCGCCGGAGAGCACTTCGCAGCCTTCGCTCACCGCCTGTTCGATGGCGGCTCGCATTGCGTCGACCGCGCCGCCATGCACCAGCGGTCCCATGAGCGTCCCGTCCTTCAACGGATCGCCGATCGGAACGGTCTTGTAAGCGCGCACCAGGCGCTGTGACAGAGCGTCGACGACGGACTCGTGCACCAGCAGGCGTCGCGTCGACGTGCACCGCTGACCGGCAGTGCCGACAGCGCCGAAGAGTACTGCCCGCGTCACCATGTCCATGTCGGCGTCGGGCATCACGATGATGGCGTTGTTGCCGCCGAGTTCCAAGAGACATCGTCCGATCCGCTGGGCCACGACCGATCCGATGCGGCGGCCCATGCGACAGGAACCGGTCGCGGAGATGAGCGGCAACCGTCGATCGTTGATCATGGTCTCGCCGACCTCCTGATCGGTGCCGATCACCAAGCCAAAGAGATCCGCCGGGTCAAGCCCTGCCGGTCGAAAGATGTCCTGTTCGCGCATCACCGATCGGGCGAGATCGTTGGTCGCGATTGCAACCAGCGGCGTGATGAGGCTTGGCTTCCAGACCATCGCGTTGCCGCAGACCGCGGCGAGCATCGCGTTCCACGCCCACACTGCAGCGGGGAAATTGAATGCGGTGATGATGCCGATCGTTCCCAGCGCGTGCCACTGCTCGTACATGCGGTGGTTGGGCCGTTCGCTGTGCATTGTCTGACCGCAGAGTTGCCGCGACAGTCCCACCGAGAAGTCGGCGATATCGATCGCCTCCTGCACCTCACCGACACCCTCGGCGCGGATCTTGCCCATCTCGAGCGAGACCAGCTCGCCGAGATCGGCGCAGCGTTCGCGGAAGGCGTTGCCGATGCGGCGGACGATCTCGCCGCGCTTGGGTGCAGGCAATCGGCGCCAATGCTTCTGGATCGCCTCAGCTTTGACGACGGCCGCGTCGTAGGCGGCCTTTGACTCCAGACGAACATGCGCAAGCGCTTCGCCCGTCGCGGGGTTCTCGGTGGCGACGGTGTCGTGTCGGCCGGACGATGCCCCGGAGGCAGCGAGTCGCGAATGTCCATCAAGGCCGAGCCTGGTCAGAGTGGGATGCATAAGCCGTCAGGGTACGGCATCAGCGAGCAGTCGTGCCACCCACGGTCCAAGTGTCTCCCCTGCCTTTCCGAGGATCGTTCGATCAAACGCTGACGAGATCTCGGTGCGGGCAAGGTTGAACTCGATCCGCTCGGCACCACACCGGCGTTCGACCTCCTGGGCGAATCCCGCCGCCGGCCACACGGCGCCTTGCGTGCCGATGGAGAGGAAATGTCCGCACTCGCCGAGCCACGCATCGATGAGTTCCGACCCCAGGATCATCTCGCCAAACCAGACGATGTGCGGGCGCAACGCTCCGCGCTCGCCGGTCTCGGGATCGATGGTGTTTTCGTCACACGCCCCCTGCCAGAGCCGCGGTCGACCCGCGCGAACGTGTCGCACCTTGCGCAACTCGCCATGCATATGGAGGACTTCGCCGACACCATCGGTCTCCCGCGCTCCGCTGTCAGGATCGACCCGGGCAAGCCCTGCCCGTTCGTGCAGATCATCAACGTTCTGCGTGATCACCCGCACCGGCGCGGGCCAGCCACGAGCGAGATCCACGATCGCCCGATGCCCTGCGTTAGGTTGCACGGACGGATCGTCGAGTCGGGCGCGGCGCTCGTTGTAGAACCGGTGGACAGTGGCAGGATCGCGCCCAAAGCCTTCGGGTGACGCGACGTCCTGCAGTCGATGTCCCTCCCAGAGACCGTCGGCACCTCGAAACGTAGGAATACCGCTTTCGGCGCTGATGCCAGCACCGGTGAGAATCACGATCGGACGATGTCGTCGCGGCATGGGCGATACAGGGTATCGAATGCGCGCGTGAAGCTGCGGCTCAGGGAACTTCCTGGCTTCTCCCGTTACGGTTGAAGTCCACTGCGCGCTTGCCACCCAACTGCTACTTCGCCTTGCTGGTCACCTTCTTGATCTCACCCTTGTTGTTGATGAGGATCAGCTTGGGATTCGACGTCTCTTCCAGAGCGTCGGTCATGAAGCGCACCAACAGCCATGTTCTGTCGGGGGAGGGACAGAGCAGTACCGGATCATTGATCGGCCCCAAGCCCTTCCACAGAGAGCTGCCGGGAACGAGCAACTCCATCGACATCGTGGGCGAGTCCCCCTTCACGACCCGAAACTGTGGACCGTTGTCGGGAAAGGAATACGACTGCAGAATGAACTTCCCGCCGTCGGTCAATGCTTGATCATCGGGAACGCGTTCGAGCGAACCGGTCAGCGTGCTGGTATCGATCGTGAGACGAGTCTGCCCCGAGCTGATCGTGCCGACCGCGCCTGTCGCGTCCCACTGTGAGTTGCCCAACCACGGAAACGCAAGAACTCTCGCAATCGCGGCGTCCGTTCGTGCCTCGGCTGGCATCGGGATCGCGTGGACAACGCCGTCCCAATCGACGGCCGAGATCGTGATGTTGCTCAGACCCGAGTTGCCGCGGGTGATGAGAATTCCCTTCCCATCCGGACGCACCGGCGTTCCGCCGATCGGACACGCGTTGCCGTCCATCGTCAGCAACGTTTTCGTCGCAGGGTCGTAGATCCCAACACGTCCCTCTGGCATCTGCTCATCCATCGGACTGAACTCGTGAATGACGATCTTTCCGCTGCCCTTGTCCCAAAAGACAGCGGCGCAGGGAACGCCTCCGTTCTTCGATTCGTCGAACAGCGACCGTTTCTCCGTAGCGTTCCGCGCGACGCCGTCAGCCGGCGCGGGAGCGGGCACCGCCTGCAACGGGCGCCACGGGAGCGCCTCGGTATGGTCGACAAGTTGGCCCAGACTGGCGCCTCCCAGTGAAAAGTACTGGAGCTCGCAGGTCATGCCCTTGCCGCTGGCGTCCGGAGCGATGCGGGCGAGCGCTATTCGCGCACCGTCGGGACTGATCGCGGGCCACGAGGTATGAGCCGTGACCACGGCCAGCGTGCGGGTTTCGCCCAGAGGCACCGGACAGAATTCGAGGTTGCGGAAGTTCGTGCCGCGCGTGAAGACGAATCCGCTCGAGTCGGCAAGCCACGCTGCTGGCACGCATCCAGGAGTGACGAGCGTGCTCAGTAGGAGCATCACTGCAACAGCGCCACCGACGACGCGACCGGTTCGTGACATGGTCTTACTTCCTGTGGGGGTCGCTCTCGCAGGGTCCAACGCGAGCTCCTGGCAGCGATCGCAACCCGCGCTCGGCCAGTGCGATCGTACGTCCGAAGCATGGACCGATCCCCGTCGCCGACTCCCGCTCCTCCCCAGTGAGGAGCTGGGAGGAGAGCGGGGTCGGCACGAACGAACGGGGTTCCCGAGAGTCCCGAATGCAGTGGGGCTTCGCCTCTCTGCGACGGGCGACCCATCCATCCGCGGGGGAGCGACCGGGCACGCCCACCCCTCTGGAGCGTGTGCTGGGCGTGACCGATAGGCGCTTGGCAAGCGATAGCGACCCACGGCTCGCGACCGCCGTCAACAGCAAATCCGTCCAGGGCCATGCGGTCCAAGAACGGCACTGCTCCAGAGCAGATGCGTGAACTGGCGCTCAGCTCGGCAACACTTTTCCGAATTTCCTCGCCTTGGAGGCGATCACCCCTTGGCGGCGGGCTGTCAGCCTGTGGCGAAAGTCATTTGGGCTGCTCAGGCTGCTTGATTTCGATCTCGCGGTCCAGTTGCAGATCCGTCCCATCGATCAGTTGCTCGCTTCCGTCGGGCCAGCGGATCCGAAGGGCTTCGATCGCCGTTGTCCGACCAAGTCCAAAGGTGAGTTGCGGCTCGCAGGAGGACAGATAGCTCCGCGTCGGCATCACGTCCTTGCGGCGGGTTCGCCCGTCGGCGACCAGATCGACGACCGCCCCGATCGCGTCACGATTCTTTCCTCGGCCAACCAGCTTCAAGCGAAGGAAGTGGTTGGTGTTGGCCGCGTCGTTTCGCAGGTAGTACACAGGACCGGATGGCTGCGCCACGATGAGATCGAGATCGCCATCGCCATCGAAATCGGCGTAGGCGGCACCACGCCCGACGATTGGGTTGATGATGTCGCCCGAGGTTCGGCTCGGCATCTCGAAGAACGCCGGTCCATCAGGCTGGAGCCCGGCGATGTTGCGGAAAAGCTGCCCTGCCTGGCGGAACTTCTGGCTTGGATAGACGCGATTGATTTCCTCTTCGATGTGACCGTTGGCGTGGTAGAGATCCTCCCAGCCGTCGAGATCCGCATCGAAGAACAGCACACCGAAGGTCAAGGACTTCCGCGTCGCCGGACCGATGCCCTCGGGAATCGCGTCGTCAACGAAACGGAACTGCTTCTGCTCGTCGCCCGGCCGCGATACGTAGAGCGAACTCATTTCGTTGGCGAAGTTGCCGACCGCCACGCCGAGACGGGCATCTTCGCGGAACCACGACGCGTCCACTCCCATCGCCCCGGTCGCGGCCCCCGCTCGGTCGAAGGCGAACCCAGACTTGCAGCCGAGTTCCTCAAACGTTCCGTCACCTTTGTTGCGGAAGAGAAAGTTGACGACGCCGTCGTTCGCGACCGCGATGTCGAGAAACCCATCGCGGTCGACATCGACGAAGGTCAATCCAAGCGCCTTGCCCATCGGCTCGCCCGTCGCCGGATTGGCGACCTCGATGCCTGCGGCTTTGGAGACGTCCTTGAACGTACCGTCGCCCTGGTTCTGCCAGAGGAACGAGTCGATGCCGCCAAATCCAGTCGGTGGTCCGTACGAACGACCGACGCCGGTCAGGGTGAAACCGACTTTGCGATCGATCTCGGGCGACCACTTGATGTAGTTGCAGACGAAGAGATCGAGGTCGCCGTCGTGGTCGTAGTCGAAGAAGCCAGCAGACGTGCCCCAGCGATCTTCCTTGGGCAGAGCCGCTTCAGTGACGTCGACGAATCGCGGGAGCCCGACCTTCTCGGTGACGTTGCGAAACAGACGATCCTGGCCGACGGCGCTGATGAAGACGTCCTTGC
>JBBQCR010000084.1:0-11286 GCA_038318935.1 Phycisphaerales bacterium | reverse complement strand
GTTGCGGCGAGACTGCTTCGAGTTGCCGTTGGCTCGCACGCAGCCGGTCGCCCCGGCGCTCGAGCATCCGCCGCATGGCGGCCTCAAGCCGGGCGGTTCGGTCCCGCAGCGTCCCGCGTTCGGTGGCGAGCCGAACTTCCGGGCGCCGCGCCGCGAGCACCGCCGCCGCACTCAGCAGCGATTGCCGGGTTCGTCCGATCCGGACCGCAACTGCCCGCTCAAGTTGCCGCCCGAAAACAGCCAGCCGTTCTCGCCGCTGCTGCAACGGAAGGAGCGGTGAACGCAGAAACGGATGCCGAGCCACGCGCTCCAGAATCTCACGACGCTCGCGCACCGACCGCCGCAGGGCGCTGCGAAGTCGATCACCGAGCGCTTCGACCTGTTCTCCGAGCTCCGCCCGATCCGGCACCACCAGCATCACCGCCTGCGTTGGTGTCGAGGCCCGCCGGTCGGCGACCAGTTCGATGATCGTGGTGTCGGACTCGTGGCCGATCGCCGCGATGATCGGCACCCGTCGGCGTGCGAACACGGCCTCAGCGACCACGCGCTCGTTGAACGACCAGAGATCCTCGATCGCTCCACCGCCGCGGGTCACGATGATCGCGTCGATCCCCAGGTGCGTCGCTGCTCGGTCGAGCGCCCGGACCGCTCTGGCCACTTCGTTCGCTGCACCCTCGCCCTGCACTTTCACGTCGACGACGACGATGCCGACCGCCGGGCATCGATGGGCCGCGGTGCGCAGGCAGTCGTGGATGGCGGCGCCGGTCGCACTAGTCACCACCGCAATTCGTCGCGGGAACGTGGGAATCGCCAGCTTGCGATCATCGTCGAAGTAGCCCAGTCCACGCAGTTCCCGGCAGAGGGCCTCGTATCGCTCTTGCAGCGAGCCGACGCCCACGCGCTCTATCGAACGCACGTAGAACTGCGCCCTCCCCTGCTTAGCGAAGAACGAAACGCTGCCTGTCGCGACCACCGCGTCACCCTCGCGGGGAGTCCAACCGACGCGCCGAGCCTGTTCCTGCCACATCGCGCAGCCGATTACCGCCTGCTCGTCCTTCAACGAGAAGTACCAGTGGTTCTTGTCGGTGAAGTTGGAGATCTCGCCGCGGACTCGGATCGATCCGCCGAGCGATTCGAGCGAGTCCTTGATCCGCGTCGCCAGTTGCGAGACCGACTCCGAGGGTGGCTCGCGGCGGCCGGTCTCCTCGCCTCCTGCGGGCGGCGCGGTCTCGCCGTCGTCTCGATTCGAGCCGAACAGTCGCATTGCGTCGTTGAACGACACCCGCTTCCGATCCATTGGCACACTATAAAGCACATCCGTGTCCGACGTCCCCCTCAAACTGTCCTCCGACATCGCGCTGGTCCCTGGTATCGGTCCACGCACGCGGCCGCTGTACGAACGCCTGGGGATCAGGACCATCGGCGATCTGTTGAAGCATCTTCCGCTTCGCTACGAACGACATCTCGACGAGGGAACCATTGCGGCGGCGGACGCCCTCGTCCCGCAGGAGGATGGCGCGAAGTCAGCAGGACATCTCGCGATTCGCGGCGAGATCGCGCTGCTCCGCTTCCAACCGGGACCAAAGCCTCGTGTCGAAGCGACGCTCGAAGACGACACCGGTCGCGTTCGCCTGATCTGGTTCAACGCTCCGTGGCTCAAGCAGAAAATCCACGCCGGCTCCATCGGCCTCGTGCAGGGCGAAGCCAAACGCTTTCGCGGCTATCTGGAGATGATCAATCCGAAATGGACTCCGCTCGATGGCGAACCGGATCGCGCTGCCCTCGACGGTCGACTGCGCCCGATCTACCCGGCAAGCGAAGATCTCTCGACCGCCCGCATCGAAAAGTCCATCGCGTCGATTCTCGACGAGGCGATCCCGTTGGTGCAGGACACCTTGCCCGAGACGCTCAAAACTCTCCGGGGACTGCGACCGTTGGGTGAAAGCTATCGTCGGCTGCATAGCCCGCTCTCGCAGGACGAGGTGACGCTCGCGCGGCAGCGACTTGCCTACGACGAACTCTTCCTGCTGCAGCTCGGTGTGATGCTGAAGCGCTGGCACCTGCGGCGCACCGCGATCGCCAAGCCGCTGGCGTTGACGGCGGCGATCGACAAGCGCATCCGCCAGCGCCTTCCGTTTGCGCTGACGCCCGATCAGGACCGCGTGTGCGGCGAGATCGCCAAGGACCTCGGCAACACGGCACCCATGAATCGCCTGCTGCAAGGCGATGTCGGTAGCGGCAAGACGGCGGTCGCCGCGTACGCGATGCTCCTCGCGGTGGCCCATGGATCGCAAGCGGCACTCCTCTCGCCGACGGAGCTTCTCGCGGAACAGCACATCGCGAGCTTGACCGGCATGCTGCGCGGAAGCGACGTGCGCATCGCCCTCTTGACCGGCGGATTGAAAGCCAAGGAGCGAACCGCGGTGCTCGCGGCGATCGCCGCAGGCGACGTCGATCTGGTCGTCGGTACGCACGCGCTCCTTGCCGAAGGTGTGCACTTCCACGATCTCGCCGCGGTCGTGATTGACGAGCAACATCGCTTCGGCGTCGCGCAGCGAGCGATCCTGCGAGAGAAGGCGTCGCGCGAGGACGTGGCCCGGGCACCGCATGTTCTGGTGATGACCGCGACTCCCATTCCGCGCACCTTGGCCTTGACGGTCTTTGGCGACCTTGATGTCTCGACGATACTTGCGTCCCCACCGGGCCGATCGGCGGTGACAACGAAGTGGGTGTTGCCCCAGGCCGCGAGTGAGGTCTATCGCTGGCTCGACGCGAAACTCGACGCTGGAGAGCGGGCATACATCGTGGTGCCCGCGATCGACCCGACCGGCGCCGAAGGCGACAACGCGCTCGCCGACGTGACCACGCATCTGGAGCGACTCGCCACCGGACCGCTGCGCGGCAAGCGACTCGCGCCGATGCACGGACGCTTGAGCGCCGCCGAGCGAGACGACGTGATGGGTCGCTTTCGACGCGGCGAACTCGACGCGATTGTGGCGACCACGGTCATCGAAGTCGGTGTCGACGTCCCCGAAGCAACCGCCATCGTCATCGAACACGCGGAGCGCTTCGGCCTCGCACAGTTGCACCAGCTTCGGGGACGCGTCGGGCGCGGCGCAGCTCCGGGCACCTGCATCCTGATCGGCGAACCGGTCACGGACGAAGCGACGAGACGGTTGGAGGCCCTGGTCGGCACCACCGACGGATTCCGTATCGCCGAACTGGATCTTGAGATTCGCGGCCCCGGTGAACTCGTCGGGGCGCGACAATCGGGCCTGCCCCCCTTCCGGGTCGCCGATCTGGTCCGCGATCTCGAGTTGCTGCGAACGGCCCGGCGCGACGCCGCCGATCTGGTGAACGCCGATCCGGGTCTGGAGCTGCCTGAGCATGCACTGCTCAAACGAAAACTGCTGCACGCCTACGGCGAGGCTCTTGGATTGGCTGATGTCGGATGATGTTGTGAGATGTCCAATGTTGTCGAAGGATCGGTCCAGCGACACGCGACGCCCGAGAGCTCTCGCGGTAGTCTGTTCGCATGGCCACCAACGGCGACCTGAGCGAGCTCTTTTCGGAATTCGCCGAGATCCTCGAGATCCTCGGAGCGAACAAGTTCAAGGTGCTCGCCTTTCAAAAGGTGGCCCGCTCGCTCGACGCACTCAACGATGACGCCGCAGAGCTCGCCGCAACACCAGGATCGCTCGAGGCCGTTGATGGCATCGGCGCTTCCAGCGCCGCCAAGATCCGCGAGTATCTCGACAGCGGAACGATCGCCGAACTGAATGAACTTCGGCAGCAAGTTCCGCACGGTCTGCTTGAGCTACGCGATATCTCGGGGCTCGGTCCCAAGACTATCAGCCAGCTTTGGAAAGAGCGTGGCGTCATCGACAAGGCGTCGCTGAAGGCGAAGCTCGCCAGCGGCGAGCTCGCTGGCATGACCGGTTTCGGCGAGAAGAAACTCCAGAACCTCAAGGAGTCCATCGAGCTCAGCGAGTTGAGCGCCGGTCGCATCCGTCTCGGTGAGGCGCTGCCGCTCGCGGAGTCGGTCGTCGCTCACATGACATCGATCGCCGGTGTGCGGCGTGTCACCTTTGCGGGCAGCCTACGCCGCGGTCGAGAAACGATCGGCGACATCGACATTCTTTGTTGCACCGACGACCCACCGAGCGCCCATGCTGCGTTTCGATCGCTGCCCGATGTCGCGAAGGTCTTGGTGTCGGGCGATACCAAGACCAGCGTGGTCACGACCCGCGGCGTGCAGATGGACCTGCGGACGCTGCCCATCGAAAGTTTCGGAGCGGCCATGATGTACTTCACCGGCAGCAAGGAACACAACGTCCGGTTGCGCGAACGAGCGATCAGCTTGGGATTCCGCCTGAACGAGTACGGCCTCTTTCACGACGACGGCCAAGACGGACCTCAGCATCGTGGCATCCGACCGATCGTCGCTGCGACCGAAGAAGAGGTCTACGCGGCGATCTCGGTTCCGTGGGTTCCACCTGAATTGCGCGAAGACCGAGGCGAACTCACGCAACCGCTGACGAAACTCATTGAACTCAGCGACCTGAAGTCCGAGCTGCACGCCCATACGCGGAGCAGCGACGGTTCGATGTCGATCGACGAGCTGATCCTTGCCGCACAAGCCAAGGGCTTCCACACCATCGCGGTGACCGACCACTCCAAGTCAAGTTTTCAGGCCAACGGCCTCTCGCCGGAGCGCCTTCGCGAACACATCCTCGCGGTGCGGGCGGCCGCCAAGCGGCACCCGGCAATGACGGTCCTTGTCGGGAGCGAGGTTGACATCCTTACCGACGGTCGCCTCGATTACGACGACGAGCTGTTGGCGGAACTCGACATCGTGGTCGCGAGTCCCCACGCGTCGTTGAAGCAGGATGCCAAGTTGGCCACCGCCCGGCTGCTGAAGGCGATCGCCCACCCCGCGGTGCGCATTCTCGGTCATCCCACTGGTCGCATCATCAACGGTCGCGCCGGGCTCGACATCGACATCAAGTCCATCGTGGCGGCGGCGAAGGAGTACGACGTGGCCTTGGAGATCAACGCGAATCCGCTGCGACTTGATCTGCGCGACACCCACGTGAAGGCGGCGATGGACGGCGGGGCGTTGCTCGCCATCAACTGTGACACGCACGAGCGGACCAATCTCGACTTCGCCCGCTACGGCGTCACCACCGGCCGTCGCGGCTGGCTCACGGCGGAGCGTTGTGTGAACACGTGGGAGCGTGATCGACTGCGCCGCTGGATCGCTCGCGGACGTGCGACCTGAGTGTCGCTTCCCACCCGATGCCGCATTCGGTGCATCGCAGATCTTCCAGCAGTGCATGGGCGCACACACCGCAGCGGCGCCGCGAAAGGCGAAGGCTCCTTCGCAGCATGGGCAGCCCGCACAGCGACATCATCACCAGTGTCGCCGCGCTGAACACCGCGACATTGAACGCGAAGCCAAGCGGCAGCACACCGAGCGGAAGGATCCGAATCGCTGGCGGCCAGCGCCAGAAACTCTCGAAGGGGCGGTCGTCGAGGACGATTCCGCCCGTCGCCACCTGATCGCGACCGTCGGCACTCGGGGCGGGCGCGTCGTGTCGCAGGCACCACATCGAGAGCCACGGCCAACCGCGGGCTTCGACGCACCAGCGGGTCGCTTGATGCTCCGCGAAGGCTCGTTCGCCGCGGCGGGCAAAGGGCTGCAGCGCGGTCACAGGAGCCCGCGTTGGAACGGTGGTCGCATCGCGCGGCGCCACTTCCCAGATCGCAGTCGCTGCGCCGAACGAGTCGACTTCCGTGACCCAGGTGTCTGGAGAGTTCGGACCGGCCAAGGCCGGAGCCAGCGCCCATGCCTGCGTCCGACCGATCGACTGCTGCGGGTCCGCTATGGCGCCCAGTCCGAACGCCGACCCGATCGTGAGGACCACGCCGCTCAGGATTGAAAGGCCCGCAGCCCA
The DNA here is from genome assembly GCA_038318935.1 of Phycisphaerales bacterium. GTDB lineage: Bacteria > Planctomycetota > Phycisphaerae > Phycisphaerales > SM1A02 > JAEUIT01. The sequence continues at coordinate 5,329 of JBBQCR010000084.1, read as the reverse complement.
ACGGACATGCTGCCAACGCAGCCGCTCGATGCGATGCACTCGTCGGATTATCACCGCGATGATTGCGACCACCGCGGTCCACACCAGAGTGTTCGAAAGCAACCCGCTCCACAGCGGACGCAGAGGGAGCACGCATCCCCACTCGTGGATCACCAGTGCGTCACCCAGCGGCAGCCATACTCCACCATCGACGATCGGCACCCCGTCGTTGGGGGCGAAACTCACCGTTGCTTCCGCCTGACGCCACGGGAACCCCAGAGCAACGCGACTCGAGAGCATCAGCCGTTCCAGTCGCCCGTGCGTCGGCAGATCCAAGTGATCGAGTAATCGTCGGTCGGCTGGCCCGGGAAACGTCGGCACGCGCGTCGCCCGAGTCAGTTCACCGCCTATTGCGTCGATCCGCTCGACCGACCAGTCTGCCGACGCGTCCTGCGACAGACCGATCTCGTGCGGCTCAAGCCGCGCGTGATGATCGAGTCGATGCGTCCAGGGAATCGCGACCCGCAGAGCCACGGTCCCCCACGCGATCACGAAACCCGCCAGTGCGAGCAGGACGAGCCTCCGAAATCGAAACGCAGGCGGCACGGCTGTACCCTACCGATGGGCAGACGCATCGCTGCACACCGCTCGAACGCGGATTCGATGATGATGCCGAGTCCCAACGCGATCCCTCCGACGGAGAGTCAATGTCCAAGTTCAATGCCAACGCCTCGCTCGCCGCGCAACAGGCGCAACAGCAGCTTCTGACGCAGGCCACGAAACTCCAACAGAACGGTCGGTGGGGCGAAGCCATCCCGATCCTCACCGCGGCATTGGCCAACGATCCGAAGAACCTGAGCATCCTGCTGGCGCTGGCGACGTGCAACATCACCGTCGAACGGCTGAGCATCGCCCGCGACCTGCTGAAGAAGGCCATCAAGCTCGCCCCGCGGGACGCCCGACCGCATCAGCTTCTGGCCTACGCGTGGAAGCGCGAAGCGGCGTTCGAGAAGGCGCTTGCTGCGATCGACGAAGCCATCGCGATCGACCGGACGAATCCGCAACATGTCGCAGTCAAAGCCGAGATCTTGCACATGGCCGGGCGGAGCGATGATGCCATGCGAACCCTCGAGCCCGTCCTCTCGAAGGCATCCTCGGTGCCCGCCGTCGCGTCGGTCTTCGCGGCCGTGGCGCAGCGGGTGAAACGCCAGCGCGAGGCGATTCCGCCACTTGAAGCGATTTTGGGCAAGTTGGACCTCCCGACCAACGCTCGCATCAAGTTCTCTTTCGATCTGGCAACCCTGTACGACACCATCGGCGAGTACGAGAAAGCCTGGACTTATTACCAGCGTGGAAACGACACCAAGCACGAACGATGGAACATCGCCGAGCACACCAGACTCACCGACGCGGCCATGGCCGCATGGAACCGTTCAACGCTGGCGTCGTTGCCGAAGTCGCCCATCGACGGCAGTCCGTTCGTCTTCATCGTCGGCATGCCGCGATCGGGAACGTCCTTGGTGGAACAGATCATCGCGACCGATCCCGGCGTCTTTGCTGCCGGTGAGCGCAACGAGATGCTGCGTGTCGCGCACGCGATCTCAGGAAGCATGGCCCAGGGCATGCCGATGGTCACGGACCTTCAGCCACTGCGCAGCGCCGAGGCGATCGATCGGCACGCGCGGACGTATGCGACGGCGGTTCGAGCACTCACACGCGCCAGCGCTCCGCGCATCACGGACAAGATGCCGCCGAACTTCCTCAACCTCGGATTGGTGCAGGCGCTCCTTCCGGGGGCCAAGGTGATCCACTGCCGCCGGGAAGCGATGGACTCTTGCCTTTCCTGCTACTTCCAGCTCTTCGGCGGAGCCTTGTCGTTCGCGTACGACCTGACGAACTGCGGATCGTTCTACGTCGAGTACGAGCGACTCATGAGCCACTGGAAGCGGGAACTGGACTTGCCGATTCTCGACGTGCAGTACGAATCACTGGTGGCCGATCAGGTCGGAGGCACGCAACGGATCTTCGAGTTCCTCGGGCTTCCGTTCACCGATGCCGCGCTGCGTTTCCATGACATCGCACGCACAACGCTGACCGCCAGCAGTCAGCAGGTTCGCGAGCCCATCTACCAGCGCTCGATCGGGCGTTGGAAGCACTACGACTCGCACCTCGCGCCGCTTCGCGCGGCGCTCGGCTCGTACGCGTCGTGAGCGGACTCACCGAACCAACAGCGGCCGAGCAAGTTGTCCGGTACGGACGTCCTCCGTGCGGCCCTCGATGATGCGGCACTGGCTTTTCTTGCTGTCGGTGTTGACGACTTCGACGATTGCGATAGTCCGTTCCGCTTGTCCGAGGTTCTCTCCGGAATCGGGATCGATGACGTCCTGGCCTCCACCGCGGATCTGCAGGCGCATGCCCCCCGCCAGCCGTCCGGCGCCACGGTTCAGCCAGACGGCATCACCGTCGATGAGCGCCACCTTGATCGGCGCAACGGTCTCGACAATGCCGTTCACCAGACCGCTCGAGACGTCGTCCATGAGCGCCGCCAATGTTCCAGCGGGATCGGGCATCGCCCCTTGGAACATCCGCGTGAGCTGCGAGTTGTCGAAGTTGGCGACGACTGTTTCCGCCCACACCACAGCTCCGGTCTCCACATTGACCATGCGAGCAACGACGTTCATGCCGGCGTAGGAGCGGGCGAAGGTGAATCCACTCGCCTCCACGGTCTGCGTGACGGTTTCTAGACCGGCATTCTCGATCGACCCGACCAGGAGCAGGTCGGCCCCCAACATGCGCCCGAAGCGCGAGAGCTCGTCCGGGGTGCGCCCGAAGCTCTCGACGAAGTTCCGTTCCTTGGCGAACGAGTCGATGTTGGTCCGGTCGAGCACCGTCAGGACATTCGACTGCACCAGTCGCTCGACGGTTTGATCGGCGAACTTGCGTGCGATCTCTTCGCCCGCGACCAGATTGCCGGCGAATGCGAAGTTCGGGCTCCCTGCGCGAAAGGGCATGACGGCGATCGTGCGCCTGGACGAGAGGCTGTTCTCAAAGACCGCGACACCGACCAGCGCCACGATCTGCCGCTCCGAGCCGACCTCGCGATTCTCGAGGACCGATACGCGTTCGATCAGACCCTTGCTGGCGCTGCGCACCGCGGAGGGGATTGTCGCCACGGTCATACTCGGTTCGCTGAGCGAAGCGTCCAGGTCGCGGAGCGAGTCTGCAAAACGCTGCTTGCGGGCGTCGTCGACGAGGTACGTGGCATTGGCCTGCATTGCGGCGTCGGCAATGGCCCGTCGCAACGCCATCTCCGCCGTTGGAGCGGAAGACTTCACCTGCACGTCCATCACCTTCGATGGTGGACGCACTCCCCCGACGGCTTGCCCCACCGACTGGCAAATTGCGGGACTCGACACGAGGAACATCACCGACACCATCAGCGTTCGCAGTGACAGTTGCATGAGGATATCTCCACGGAATCGTTCAACGAAAGAGTGAGCGTGAAACTAGCGCTTCTTGCCGACCGCGTTGGAGAAGCCTTCCCACACGGTCTCGCCGTTTCGCAGATCGACGATCCACATGCGCATCTCGTAGTTCGTCTGCCTGACGTTGTTCGTCCGTTCGTAGGCGCTGAGGATCTGGGTGTTGACCGACAGCATCGGCACGGTCGCCGTCCCTTGGGCGGTACGCTCGGCAGCCTGCTGCTGATTGAACATCGGATCGTTGCCCAGTTGCGTGTTCTCACGCACGCTGCTGTCGCGGGCGTCGTTGCCAAGGGTCGCGACGAAGCGAACGCGATTGTCCTTTCGCAACATCGTCCGAATGCGGCCGAGCACCATCTCGGTGTTGATGGTCGAGATCGACGTCTTGTTCTCGATGGTGCTGACCTGCATGATCACCGGCTTGGGGTAGGCATTGAGGAAGCCATCGGTGAGCATCTCTTGCGTCAAGCTGTCCGCGAACTCACGCAGTTCGGAATAGTCGATCTGTTCGGTGGTGATGGCCTCGGGGCCGGTGGGATCGATGCGCTTGGGAGGCGTGTTGCACGCCGAGCAGGCAAGCGACGTGAACACGAGGGCAAGAACGAAACGGGCGGAGAAGGGCGCTGAAACGGACGCTGAGACGGGCATAGGTTGGCTCCGGAAGAGATGTCAGATGCGAGAGAGTCGAACGGACCGCGCTGCGGTTCAGCGATCCCACGGGCGGATTTCGAGACGCCAGTCGACGGTGGCCTTGTTCGGGCCCAATCCGACGATCTCGCTGCTCGCTCCGCCATTCAGTTCGCGGCGGGTCCAGAAGTCGCTGTTGTTGGACACCTTGAGACCGCTCGCGTCGTACCAGGTGAACTTGTACATGTAGAGGGCATTGGCCGACGTGGTGTTGCTGATGTTGACCTGCACGCGCAGGAGTCCGTCCGCATCACCGACGTAGCAGCTCGTGACATCGACACGGTCCTTGAGGAACGGATTCGAGATCTTGCTCTCGAAGTCGATCGCGTTGGGACGGGCGTTCTTCGTCGCGTAGACGTTGCTCGCGGTGTTGCACGATCCGATACTCAGGATGAGGATCGCAGCGACGAGAGAGTTGACGATCGCACGGGAAGGACTGGACATCATGATGCTCCTGTAGAAGTGGCGTTGGTGGTGGTTTCAGACGGAGATGCTTGCGATGGGGCGGAGTAGCTGCCCACCAGCGGCACGACCCGGACGATGAGTTGACCCGGAACCGCACAGCGAATCCAGATGAGGGAGACCGGCGCGATTGGCACCGCGACGCGGGCGACGGGTCCGCCCACGACGCCGACATCGACAATGCCGTCGTCGGGCCGCGGAAGCTGTGCCAACTGCACCTCGGCGGGGATGCTGCGCCAGGTACGGAGGTCGGACTGGTTAGTGAAATACTTGTAAGCACTGGCCGCGAGGAGCACGGCGACCTGCCCGAAGACGGCGTTGTTCTTCCCGTTGTTGGCCTGCTGTCGAAACGGTTCGGCAGCGGCATAGGTCGCCGCTTCCTTCGCGGCCACCATGAGCACCGTCCGCAGGATGATCTCCGGGAGCCGCTGCTGGAAATCGCGTTCCCAGATGGCGTCGTAATCGGCGATCGTCTCGGTGCGGACCAGAATCGTTCCAGCGCGGGCGTCGACCGCTTGCGCGGGGCGCGGCACACGAACCTGCTTCGGCAACGGCAGGGTCGAAAGACCAAGCCATGGCGTGATGAGTGGAATCGTGATCTGTTCCAGCACGGGCGCTACGCCGTTCTCGAAGAGCACCATCACCTGTGGCTGTCCGGCGCGGGCGAGGTCGTACGGATTCTGCTGCACTTGGGCCAACAGCACCGCAGAGTCGGGCAT
>JBBQCR010000083.1:0-11292 GCA_038318935.1 Phycisphaerales bacterium | reverse complement strand
GAAGAGGCGGAGTCGTTCAAGGAGCGCGAGAGTGTACGGGAGCCTGATGGAAGGCGGGAACGGGGTTTAACTCTGGTCCGCCGAGTATCAAATGACCCGCTGGGCTGAGAATTGCAGGGATAAATGCCCCGAACTGCGGTGCAATGGAACGTCCCTCCCCTCCTCACTCCTACGAATGGACACGCGCGATCGCACACATCTTCACGCACGTCAGAGGGCCTGCAGGAATGCCTGCAGGAACCCTGCAGCAGGATATGAACGTGAATGTTCGGCGCTAGCCGGCAGAGACGGTGACTACCGGCGTGCCGCCCTGATTTTGCGCGGCTTGCATTTGGAAGAGATACGTGAGCAGCCCGAACGCTCGCTTGCTCTGATGGTCCGAACTATCGAGGAAGTACCAGTTGCCTTCGTACTGCACTGAGACAAAGGCATGGCTGGGGCGCTCGCGCTGGCACAGCACACGAACCGGAACGATCACCTCCTCGGGCTTCGGCTGCGGCACAACTTGCGGGAACTCAGGGCCTGCGCTGTCAGGTTTCGCAGGCGCCTCGACGCCCGCCGAGAGCAGGCCCATCAACGCCACCAACGAGTGCATGCGGATCGTCACCTCGTCCGGAGCCCGCGCGACAATCTTGCGTGTTACGCGGAAGCGCGAGATTCCGCGATCCAAGCTCGTTGCGTCCTTCAACTCGTTGATCAGTGCGGCGGTTGCCGCATCCGGCGATTGCGAGAATTCCAAGTACTCATCGTTCTTGCCTTGTCCTGTTTCGCGAACAATTTCAATAGCGCTGCGCTTCGCCAACTCGATGATGAGTTTCATGACGCGGGTAAAACGCGCTGGGTCTTCGCCCGGGCTCGGGGGCGAATCAAAGCCGAAGTTTTCCACGTCATTGACCCGTTGCAGAGTCATGGCCAATAGCTGATCCGGGGGCCAGCCCGAACTCACCAGCGCGAAGATGACATCCGATCGCACCGGAGCGATGAGCTGCGCGGTGAATTCCTGGCCGGAGAGCGGGATGTACGTGATGGTCGGCCGCTCGAGATATCGGATACCCGCCGAGCCTCCAACGCTCGACACCGGAAAGCTGAGATTCTCGCCTGCTGCGCCAGCAACACCAATGTCACCTGCCCACGCGTACTGCGTCAGCACCGAGTTGACAGCCAAGAACACCGGCACTTCGTCGTAACTCAGTCGGACGAGGTTGAGCAGCATCTGCTCGTTCGACGAACTTGCAATCGCCGAGTTGTAATCGAATCGATCGAGCGGAAGTTGCTTCGAGCCCATCGAATTGCACGCCCCGATGGGAAGAATGCTGGTCGCAACGATTGCAGCGCCCAGGCCTCGCAGTCCCGCGGCGGAGACGCCCGAATACTTCAAGAGTTTGCGGGAGTAGAGCTCGTTGCCAGCGTCGTTCGTTGATCGAGGGAGCATGCTTTTCCTTGGTACCTTCTGCCCGTCATACGACTCCCAAGGGAGTCCCACGCGATGTTCGACGCTCGTTTGGTTGCGCGATCGCGCGGAGCGCAGCATACTCACTGTCCACCAAGGCAGGAGTCCGCATCGACGTGAAGGAACGCACGACAGGGTACGGCACTGAACTGCGAATGCTCGTGCGCATGGAGAAGGACGCAGAGTAGCGCGATGCGCGCCCGGTTGTCGAGCGGCAGAACGGACGGAAGTCGGTGTGAATGTTCGGCGAGGGTCGAGCGCCGCTGGATAGTTTGAAGGTGTGTCTCTTCTGCGACGCTCTTTAGAACGGCCTGCTCACGATCGCCCGCGGATCGCCGGCGCCTCGTCGAACTCCGCGGCATCCTTCGGCAAGCGAGCGAGCGCTCGACCGTACAGGCGAATCCCCGGCATCGCGGTCAGCCCGTGCGCGAGAATGCTGAGGAACACCGTGACGATGGCCGCCATCCGGATTGTTTGCTCGCCCGGGGTCTTGAGGTCTTCCTCAAGATAGACGAGCACGAGGACAATCGTCGCCAAGCCGCGCGGCCCGAACCATCCCATGAAAAGCACCGTGGCGGCGCTCAACCGAGCGCCGATGAGCGCGATGGCCACCGGCAGCATGCGAAGTACGGTGAGGCTGAGCACGGCGAAGATCACGTGCCGTACTTCAACGAGAGCGAGGTTGCGGGCAACGACGATACCGAAGAGGAAGAAGATTCCAAGATTGAAGATCTGGCCCCAATTCTCCGCGAACTCGACGCTGTGCTTTCCGGCGTCGCGAAACCCTACTTGCACCGCAAGTCCGGCTACGAACGCGGCGATGAACATGCTCGCGCCGACTGCATCGGACGCGAGCATGCAAAGGAGCGCCAACGCGACGATGCCGAGCTGTTCAAGCGGAGCCGCGATCCACCGGCGTCGCGCTGCAAGGCCTAACAATCCGCCGCCGAGGAGGCCGATGGCGATGCCGATGAGCGCGCCATATCCAAGTTGTTCCAAGATGAAATGAACAAGCGTGTCGGAGTGCACCGACGCGGTGTCGGACGCCTTGCGCATTCCGCCGATGAAGAAGAGAAGGAACGGCACCGCGAGGCCGTCGTTGAGGCCCGCCTCTACGTTCAGTGCTTGCCGCACGCGCATGGGTACGGTCTCGCTGGTGACGATGATCTGTCCCAGGCCCGCATCGGTCGGAGCGAGAACCGCCGTCAGAATGCCCGCTTCCCAGATGCTGAGGCCACCAAATACAACCATTGCCGCAGCACCGCCGAGGACAAGCGTCAGCAGCATGCCCGTTGAGAGGAGCCGCGCGGGCAGGCTCTTGATGCGGGCAAGTACCGTGAGGTTGGTTCGACTTGCGTCGGTGAAGAGAAGCATCACCAAACCGAGTTCGGCCAAGGTCAGGTAGGTGTGCCGATGCAGCGACGGATCGTGGAGATCCGGCACCGCAAACGTGGCGATCATCCCTGTCGCCATGAAGAGAATCGGCGCCGTCAGCACCGTTCGCGCGATCAGCGCGGAGGTCGCGCTGTAGACGAGGGTGAGCGTCACGAAGAGGGCGAGTGCAGCCATGCGGAGTGTTCCGGCGCGACGCGAATGGCGACATCGACGACGAGGAGCCGGTCAATTCCCATATGCGTTACGGCCCGCGATCGCGATACGTCGGCGGTGCTGCCCAGCGCATCTTCTCGAGCAATGTATTCCAGTAGGAGTTCGACGGATTGCCGACCAGTCTCGCTCGCACCGGATGGCGCATCACCCGCACCACGTCGCCGGGAACGAGGCCGTGCGTGAGTTGGCCGTCGATGACCAGGGCAGTACCTTCGTTCGCGCGCACCACGACGATTTCAAGCTCTGCGTAGGCCGGCAGGACGATCGGTCGGAACGCCAAGGAGTGCGGCGCGTTGGGAGTCATGATGATCGCCTCGACGTCGGGGTGAACGATCGGTCCACCGGCGGAGACGTTGTAGGCGGTTGAACCGATCGGCGTGGCCACGATGACTCCGTCGCCGGTCAGGTCCGGGCCGTCGGGACCCAACAGCGACGCCGGTGCCAGTTGCGACTCCGGAGTTGCGGTGCCGACGCCATCGGTCCGGATCCGCAGCTCGATCATGCGATAAGGCGGACCGGCGGTGATCACGCTGTCGTTGATAGCGCTGGCACCGAATCGAGAGGCTCCGTCGGCGCCGATCACGGTGACCGAAAGGGCCATTCGCTCGCGGATCAGTGGAGTTCCGCCGAAGACCGTCTTGGCGTGGGCCTTGAACGAATCCCAGTCGAACTCCGCGAGAAAGCCGAGCCGTCCGAAGTTCACTCCGACGATCGGGCGCCTTCGCTCAAGCAGTCGTCGCGCCTGCGAGAGAATCGTGCCATCGCCACCCAATACAACCGCAATGTCAAAGTCGGGCGCCGCGGCGACGGGCGAACCATCGACCTCCATCACCGCGCGAAGCTCGGCGAACTGCGAGACGACCGCCATCGCCTCGTCGAGACGTTCGTTCACGCCGGGGCGCGATCGATTGGTGAGCAGGAGAACCGTCGGACGAGCCACTAGTGCACGAGCCCCTTCGTGAGACGCATGAACGCGGTCTCGAGGTTGACCTGCTCCTGCTGCATCGACGCCAGTCGAAAGCCGTTGGCGATGAGTCGCGACGGCAACTCCGACACGCGGAAGCCCGACTCGGGATCGACGCTGACGTCAATGCGCGGGCCGCCGTCGGCGTCCACCACTTCGATGCGCGTGACGCCCTTGACCTTCGCGAGAAGTTCCGCCGCTTCCGAGGTCCGCTCGTCGACCGTGAGTTGGATGACGAGTCCTGCGCTCGTGCGCCGCATCACGTCCGCGACCGATCCGGAGTACACGAGCTTGCCGCGCTCGACGATGCCGACGACGTTGCAAAGTTCGGCCAGCTCGTGCAGGAAGTGGCTGGAGATGATGATGGTCTTGCCCATGCGGCGCAGCTCCTTGAGGAGCTCGCGCATTTCAATTCGGGCCCGCGGATCAAGACCCGAAGCGGGTTCGTCCATCAGCAGCACTTTCGGATCGTGCAGCAGCACGCGTGCGACGGCGAGTCGCTGCTGCATGCCGCGCGAGAGTCCGTTCACTTCCGAGTTGGCCTTGTACGAAAGGTCCGTGAGGTCCAGCACGTCCTTCACCACGGACTCGCGCTTCTTGCCATGAATGCCGTAACAGGCGGCAAAGAACTCAAGGTACTCGCTGACCACCATGTCCTCGTACGCACCCATGAAGTCGGGCACGTAGCCGATCATCGGCCGAATGAGATGGTTCTGGTAGCCGACGACCTTGCTGTCGATCCGAGCCTCGCCCCACGTCGGCTTCAGCAGCGTCGCGAGGATCTTGATCGTTGTCGTCTTGCCGGCGCCGTTGGGGCCGATGAATCCAAAGCAGTCGCCTTCCTCGATCGTGAGATTGAGATTGTCGAGTGCGACGAACTCGCCGTACTTCTTCGTCAGGTTGATCGTTTCGATCATCGGCATAGCTGGGTCTTCGGCGGCGCTGGAAGCGTGCAGTTCAAGGGGACTTGCCGGGGCGGCGAGCGGGCGTCGCCGTGGGACCGGCGGCGCTGGGAGTGAGTTTGGGTCGGCTTGGCGGAGGGGCGTCGGCTGCCGGATCTTCGCTTGCCGCTGCGGCTGGCGACACGGGTTCGGCGGCCACCGCAGGCGGAGGAGTCGGTGCGACCGGCGGATCCTCCATGCGAAGTGTTGGAATCGCGAAGTCGACGAGGTCGACCGAATCGAGCGGGCAGATCCAGCGGAAGAGAGTTGTCCCGGTGCTCCCTACGGTCGCGCCATTAATCGTCACCGGCACGGGTGTGGGCTTGTCCTCGAGAAATCCCATGACGATGAGGCAGGGACGTGTGAACCACGGGCCAAGATCGAGCTCGCGAGCGTGTTCGCGTTCCGATCGCGCCGCATCGACCGTCTGCCCTTGCTGTGCGAGCCATTCCGGCGGCTGAAGCATCGAGAAGAGACTCAGCGCCTCGAGGTATCGGCGCCGCGAGTCGACGGACATATTCTCGCCCGTGACGGCAAGCATCGTCTGATTCAGGATCGGCTTCTGGTAGAGGTCGCGGATGTTGGACTCAAGATCAGCGGTCACGGATCTCGAGGAAGCCGCATCGAAGATTTCCGAGAGCTCGATCGCCTGTCCGGGCTTCCACGCGAGGTTGGCCGCTCTCCGAAAGAGTCGCCCCTCGAGCGGCAGTTGGCCGCGGAGGACCGGTGCGGGGACGTTCGAGTTGCGCGAGAGTCTCGGCAGCTCGGTGCGAAAGGGTGTCACGAGAATGAACGTTACCTGCTCCAACTCGCCGGGCAAATCGTTGATGATCGCGCCCGAGAGTAGCGCCACCGGACTGCCGCCGTTGCGGTCAATGGAGAGTCTCACCGGCGACTTGGAGTCCATGCGCAGACCACCGCCCCAACTCGGTGCGATGACGCCTCGCCAACGGGCGATGAAGTAAACACTCGTCGCCCGCGAGGGGACGCGATAGCCGAACTGCTGATCGAACGGCACGCGATAGCGATCCTTGTTGGGAAACGTGTCGCCTGTGCCTGAAGGCGGCTTGGCCCACGAAGCAAGCAGGTTTCCGTCGGCGACGGCACCGCCGACAGAGACCTCGGTGGGGGAATAGCCGGGTAGAAATGCGGAGAACCACGTCGTCGCGCGCTGATCCGGAATGCCAACGGTCGGATCCGCCTGCATGGGATCAAACGCCAACTGGTCAATCACCGTGAGGTGCCGCAGCGAAGGAGTTGTCTGCCCAAGCAATGCTCCGCCGACCCAAGCGACAGCGGTGAACAGGAAAGCGAAAACCACGAAGAGCATCCACGCGTGTCGCTGTCGCTGAAAGTGTTTGAGACCGGCGAATCCCAGCGGTCCTGAGAGCAGCCAATACGAGCCGAAGAGAACCGCCGCCGAGAGGATACCGATCGCTGCGGATCCGGCCATGCCGATGTAGCTTGCGACAGTTTCGCCACTGCCGAGCGACGAGGTTGACATCGTGCCTCGGTAGAGACGGCTCGCCTTATCGATCGCGAGCATCTCTTCCGATGTCGGTGTATCGCCGCGCCGCCCGAGGATGCGATTCCAGAAGACGTCTGCCTGCGGGAGGCCGTCGGCCTGTTGAACGTATCGGTGAATGAAATCGACATCGACGCCGAGCACGATCACCTGACCGAAACCAACGTTGCGCTGCACGCCGAGTATGGCACCGTCGAGGGTCTTCTCGCGTGGTACTGCGTAGCCGGTCTGTGCCACTTTGGGCGACGGAAGAGCCACCAGCGGTCGCCAACCTCGTTGATACCCGGGACTCTTCGGATCGAACATCGCTCGATCAAAGGTGGCGAGGTCGGTCGCCGCGTTCTCGTTGCGAATTGTCGAACTCTTGGAGAGGATCGGCAGCAGAGTCCGCAACGGCACTCCCTCGGTTCGCTGCGGCGGAATGGTCGGCACGAGATCGGAGAGTTCGTGGCCGCCCTTGCGATACCAGCCATCGACGGAACCTGGCCCGGCAACACCGATCACCAGCGTTCCGCCGCGCCGCAGCCATTCGCGCAGTGCCTCGGCCTGCGCTTTGTCGAGCAGCGCCGGATCGCGCTGCGGATCGCACCAGAGAATCGCCTGAAACTGCGACAGTCCCTCCCAGCGATCCGGAAGGTCGCGGGGCGTTGCGCCTTGGATCGTCGTAGCAAGGGCGTTCAGCGATGGAAGCATGCCCGAGCCGTCGACATTGCGGCGCGAGAAACCCTCGAGTCCAAGCCGCGCATCACCCATCACGAGGAAGAGATCGAACAACTGATCGACCGGCACCGAGGTGGTGGTGGCGCTGCTGCCGTTGAAGCGGCTCGACGTGATTTCATTCACGCGCCGACCGGCTTCATCGACTTCGAAGACGCGGACTGTGTATGCAGCGCTGACCACAGACTGGGCGCTTGAGTTCGGTGGCAGTCGGACGTAGAGCCACTTCTCTACCCGCTGTCCGTTGGCGATGTTGACGACCCGCGAATTCTCAACGACATCGCCATCGGCGTTGATCGATTCGAGAACCAGTTCGATCTTCTTCACGTCTTGCGCGGAGCTGCTCGCCGCCAGCCGAATGCCAACCCACTCGCCAGGTCGAGCGCAGTTGGCAACGCCGAAGTTGACAAGTTCGACCTTGATCTCCTGAGCCACGACTGTCGCCGCAGCCGGACCACCTAGGAGCACCGCAAGGCCGAGCAGCAACGCGACGCGGCATCGCAGAAGCGATCCCAATCGGAAGCTTGGGAGCGGGAGGCGCTTCCAGGCTGCTTTCACAGTGCGGCAGATTCGATCGAGCCGGAATCGGTCGAGCATGGCCGCGAAGTGTAGCGAACACGGGGGGCTCCCGAGGCTTGGCGAGCCACGCGGAATTCGATGATCGGGGCGAGGTTATGAATCGCGCTCAAGTTCGCTTCCGGGCTGGCCGATCCGCACCTCATGCTCGGATTCGCTTCGAATCTGTTCCCCACGCTGACCGTGGCGTCCTTCCTCGGACTCGAGCTGGACGCGTGGTGCCTCATCGTGATCGCCACCACGATTACGGCGTTCGCGACCGTCGGCAGCATCGCCCAGTCGCTCGACTATCACACGCGCATGACCGAACTCCGCGTTCAGACGCGGCGCATCCGACGAGGTTACATGCGTGAGCGTCTCCGCCGCCTGGGACAATGAGCCACCGAAGCGTGCCGGTCTCAGGACTTCGTCGCTGCAGCGAACTCTGCGAGCATCGCCGCGTGCGATCGGATGCCGTTCCGGAAGCAGTGCAACTCGAACTTCTCGTTGGGGCTGTGGACGCGATCGTCGTCGAGTCCGAATCCCACCAAGAGTGAGTCGATGCCCAGCACTCGCTGCAGCAATCCGACTGCCGGAATACTGCCGCCGGTTCCGATGACCGCCGCATCCCGACCGAAAATCCGATGGAGGCCGCGTTGTGCTGCGCGAAGCCACTCGCTGTCGCTGGGGATCGCGATCGCCGCACTCATTCCGTGGCTCTCGATGTCGATGCGGCACCCGGGCGGGCAGCGATCGGCGAAGAACTTCTGAATGCCGGCGAAAATCTTGTCCGGATTCTGATTGGCCACGAGTCGGCAAGAGATCTTCGAACTGGCATGCGAGCCGATGACCGTCTTCGCGCCCTTGCCGGTGTAGCCGCCGACGATGCCGTTGCAGTCGCAGGTCGGTCGCGACCACATGCGTTCCATCGTCGTGAAGCCCTTTTCGCCGAACGGCACGCTCACGCCCGCTTCGCCAAGGAACTCCGCTTCGTTGAAGTCGAGGCCCGCCCACTGTTTCTTCACCGCATCCGGCAGCGGCTTGACGTCGTCGTAGAAGCCAGGAATCTGCACGCGACGATCGACGTCGTGCAACTGACCGATGATCGAGGCGAGGGCGTTGATCGGATTCACGAGCGTGCCGCCGTACATGCCCGAGTGCAGATCATGGCTCGGCCCGCGGAGCGTGACTTCGACGTAGCAGAGGCCGCGCAACATCGTGGTGATCGCTGGCGTGTGGATGTCCCACATGCCGGTGTCGCTCACCACGCAGACGTCGGCCTTCAATTGTTCGAGGTGACTGAGTACGAACGGATCGAGACTCTTGCTGCCGGACTCCTCTTCGCCTTCCAGCATGACCGTGACTGCGCAAGGGAGTGTGCCGTGGGCCGTGTGCCACGCGCGAAACGCTTCGATGAAGGTCATGACCTGACCCTTGTCATCGACCGCACCACGAGCGACGATTCGCTTCCCTGGCGTCCCGTTGAAGGCATGGCCGTCGACGACAACCGGCTCAAAGGCGGGTGACTTCCACAGCTCCAAGGGATCTGCGGGCTGCACGTCGTAGTGACCGTAGTAGAGGACGCGATTTTGACCGGCGCCGACGTTGGACTTGACGTTGGGACCGTCGTGATGGGCGAGCACCATCGGGTGACCTTGGGTCTTCACCACCTCGACTCGAAAGCCGATCTCCTTGAGCTGCGCCGCGGCCCATTCGGCGGCGCGGCGCGTTTCGTGATCGAAGGCGGGATCCGTCGAGACGCTGGGAATGCGAAGAAACGCCTTGAGGCGCTCAACGGCTTCCTGTTCGAGTCGATCAGCGGCGGCGAGAACGGGTTCGAGCGCGAGTGACATGAGGGCGTGGCTCCATCGAAGAACCGCGCAGTGTAAGAGGAAGCGAGGGCCGAGCGAGTTCCAAGCGTGGGCGCCGCGTCAGATCCGCGGGTTGACCGAGGAGAGCAGCGCCGAGACTAAAACGCCGGCGGCCACGAGGGCCACCACCATGGCGAAGAGGAACACCAGCCAGCGTTCGATCATCCGGCTCTCAAGGGTCGCGGGATCGATCGTCGAGTGTCGGGGATCGGCGAGTGTGTCGAGCCCTTCCATCTCTGCGTAGGAGCGGGGGGGGCGGAGGGTGAAATCGCATCCGCAACGCGGGCAGTGACCGCCGTGCGCTTGAATGTCGTGGGCCGACGCCTGAGCGAACCGACCGCTGTACCCGCAGGCCAAGCACCTGCGAATCCCCAGCGGCGATCGTCGCACCATCAAGCGTCCGAGCATGGCTCTACAGTATCACCGCTTTCGTTCGCTCCAAGGACTCATCGCGCGAGCCCTCACAGATCGATCGAGAAGTCACGCCGCATCGCACAACGAGGGCCACGGATGGTTGCCGACAGAGCCCATTTCCACGAAGTCGGACGTTGGGTCGCCCACTTGCGTCACCTCGTCGGCGATCCGGCCACGGCTTCTGTCTGGCCACCGGACGCAGCCGTTCGCCCCGCACGATCAGCCGCCGACGGTCCAGGTGGAGAGGTGCTCCTGTGGGCGGCGATGCGGCTCGACGCGGATCTGGTGGCAACCGGCCTCGATCTTTCCTCCGTTGGGCCGCTGTGGCGCCGCAACGATTGGTTGGCCATTGAGGTCTGGACCGAGGCGGAACTCTGCGGATTGCACGGACTTTGGCGGCTGGCTCGGACGCGAAGCTCGCTCCGCGTGGCGGCACGTCGACGACTCGACTCCGCCATCCAGTGGCATCTGGAACACACCCAACCGGACAACGCGACCAACCGGCCGTGGGCGATGCACGCGTTTCTGCTCGCAGGATCGCCGGAGGCCCGGCTGTACGCTGAAACCCTGCTGCACAATTCTCAGGCCCATGGTTCCACGGATCCGACGACACGATGGATTCTGTCGGACGCGGCGCGGGAACTGGAACTGGTGCTTGCCGCCACAGATTGAAGATCCCGTCGGCGGTTTGGGGGTAGCATCGCCGTCCGCATGGTGGAATCGAACCCTGATCGGACGTTTGCCGACGCTGAGACGCCCTCGCTCCGCAGCATCGCGAAGGGCGGGCTTGCCGCGTGCGCACCCGCTCGATTGCTGGTCGCCCTCGTGTTCGTCGTGCTCGTGAGCGGACTGACGGTCGTTGCGGACGGTCTGTATGGTGCAATTTCGTCGCGGCCGCTGTCGGAATCTGGACTCCTGAATCGGGCGAGTTGGCCCGAATGGAGTTTGAGTGGCGGTCCCGCGCTGCCCGGCGTTGATGAGCGAGCATCACCGCTCCCTGCGGGGCCTGCCGCGGCACTTACTTCGGAATGGCGCCAGAGTGTGCGGGCGATCGCGAACGGACTGGCCAGCGGATCACCGAGCGTCGTCTTGAACGGTGCCCAACACGCGATGGTCGAGGCACCGCTGGCGCTGATTGCGTTTGACCCGCTGTTCGGGTCGGCGTGGCTCCTGATGTTGGCGGTCTGCGCGAGCGTGGGCGGCGGAGCACTCTGTCGCATGACGGCGCTCCAATGCGGTCGCGGCAT
>JBBQCR010000082.1:0-11414 GCA_038318935.1 Phycisphaerales bacterium | reverse complement strand
GAGGACCCATCGCTCGGCGCCATCATGTGGCGAGCCGACTACGTCCTGACCGACGGTCAGCCCATGATCCCCCTCGCTCGCGCGCTGGGGATCCGTGTGCCAGAGCGGATCGACGGGATCGGGCTGATGTCCAAGTTGCTGCACCTCGCGAACGAACACGGCTATCGCGTGTTCCTGCTGGGCGCCAAACAGGAAATCGTCGAGGCGTGCCGAGAGAAGATCCAGCACGACTTTCCGCGCGTCGTCATCTGCGGCATTCAAAACGGCTACTTCAAGCGCGAAGATGTCCCGGCCATCGCCGCCGAAGTGAACGCGACGAAGCCCGACATGCTCTTCCTGGGTTTGGGCTCTCCCACGAAGGAAGAGATCGCGGACCAGTTCCGAGATCAGTTCGGCTCCCCAATCATCCAAGGTGTCGGTGGCAGCTTCGATGTGCTTGCCGGACTGGTCACGCGATCGCCGGCGTGGATGCAGCGCTTCGGCCTGGAGTGGCTGTATCGCGTCTACCAAGAGCCCCGCCGAATGTTCTGGCGCTACGCGGTGACCAACACAGTCTGCCTGCGTGTCTTTGCGGTCGCACTTTTTCGGCGCTGGATGGGAAAGCCAGCACCTGACTGCCCACCGTCCTCACCGAACGAGCACGGCGCGAATTGATCCGTCGGACGAATCCAGGCTGCGACGATACTCCCCTCTCTGGCACGCTGGCATTGACCCATCCATCACGCATTGATCCGTCGAGTCCGTCGTACGTGCTGGTAACGCCAGCGCGCAACGAGGCTACGTTCCTTTCAAAGACCATCGCGTCGATGCTGGCGCAGACCATCGTGCCCCGAGAATGGGTGATCGTCAGCGATGGTTCCACCGACGGCACGGACCAACTCGTTCGCGACGCCACCGTACAGGCTCCGTGGATTCGCTTACTGCCGCTGGTTCCCCGCGACGGGCACAGCTTCGCAGCGGTCGTTCACAACACCGAGAAAGGCATTCGGTCACTTGAGTGCCAAGACTACGACTTCCTTGGGCTTCTGGACGCGGACGTCGCATTCCAACCGGACTACTTCGAGCGACTGATTGGCCGCTTCGCTGAGAATCCAAGATTGGGATTGGCGGGCGGCGTCGTCATCGATGTCGGCCTGCCGCGCGATGAGTTTCCGCGCAACCGCGAGGATGTTCCCGGTGCAGTGCAGTTCTTCCGGCGCGCCTGCTTCGAACGGCTTGGGGGCCTTCTCCCGATTCCGGAGGGCGGGTGGGACACGCTGACGTGCGCCGCCGCACGGATGAACGGATACGAGACGAGACTGCTCACCGATCTTGTCGTCGATCACCTCAAGCCTCGCAACGTGTCGCAAGGCGGAGTCCTCCGCCGCAAGTGGCAGCTTGGTGTCCGAGACTACGCGTGCGGCTATCTCCCGCTCTTTGAGATGGTGAAGTGCGCGGGGCGACTTGCGGAATCACCGATGCTCGTAGCGACGATCGCTCGGGCTGCAGGGTTTTGGTACGCGACCATCGCCGGGAAACCGCGCGTCGTTCCATCGCAATTGATCGATCATGTGCGAGAAGAACAGTGGTCGCGGCTTCGGCGCGCCGTCGGTCTCCGTTCGTAGTAGCTGCCCGTCTCGCCCACGACGGCTGTGGTAGCTCTGTCTAGAGCCTGATCCCACGTGCGAGGCCAGGGAATCCTCGTGCCATCACGAACGACTTGGTCAGTCCGCAGAACCGCTCGTGCAACAACGTGCCGTCGGGAAACGCGGCACGGAGCTCGCGGGCGCTCATGATCCGAACTTCGCGGACCAACTCGCGGGCTGCGACCGGATCGGCGCACGGTCCGCGCCAACCACAGCGGCGCCGGCGCAGCAGCCAGACTCGGGCCGATTCGGGAGCCCAATGCCAGCCGACCACATGAAAGTGCGGCTCCATCGGAAACCAGAAGTTCGGCGTTTGGACCCAGTAGCAGCGACCAACGCGTGCGACTTCACTCGCCATCGCTCGCTGTCGCTCGTGCGTGAAGAGATGCTCGATCACCGAATTGGAGAAGACCGCGTCGAACTCCTCTTTACCGAAGCGCGAGAGGTCCGTGGCGTCGCCGGCAATGCCATCGATGTTGCGCCACTTCTTGACCGGAGCGGTGATGTTGAGGAGCGTGATTGAAACGTCCTCCCGTTCGTGCCAGCCACGCGACTCCCAGAATTCGTTGGTGCCGCCGACATCAAGGACGCGCAGCGGCCGAGGCAGCTCTCCCACAAGCTGCTCGAAGATCTGGAAGCGCCTATTGCGCATCCGATTCGAGAACGACTCCGGATTCCCGCCGTCCGCGAGCGTGCGGATGTTCATGGCCATGGCGCCTCGACTCTGTTGCCCATGCGTGAGGAAGGTGACGAGACGCTATCGGTCACGAGCGGCAGTCGGGTTGATCGCCAAGGCTCGATGGCGGAACTTCGAAGGGACCGGTGACATCAGCCCACGCCAACGGTCCATGGATGGCAATCTGAGATATAGGACATGGCTGGTCCCACTGCCAGCCGACTGCGTTCGGTCGCATCAAAAGCCAGCACGACGGGGAACCAGCCCTACCAAGCATCAGCATTGACAAGCCTTTAGACTTGCGAGCATCGGGAAGGAAACCGAATCTGTCGATGGAGGAAGTCGGTGATGCCGGGTCGCCACGCGCGCCCATCGCCTGAACTAACGCCTCGAGCCGAGCGGAAGTCACGATGACGAACACAGCACACCAGTCCCTCTTTCAATCGCCAAGGCCGCTTCGCGTTGCGGTCGCGCTGATGATCGCCGCTCTGGCAACCCTCGTCGCCAGCGCTCCTGGGGCGCAATCGACGACGCCAAGCACACCCACAGCAGCGATCCGTGTCGGTTCCGCCGCGGTGCGCGGAAAACTCCCGGTCTTTCAAGCTCGCGAACCGATTGTGGCCACGCTCGATGTGACCACGATGAAGGATGGCGCGCCGGTTCTACCCGCTGACGCCGCGGCACGGGTTCTCGAGGCTGCCCGCAAGCGCTCGCTGGTACTCATTGAGGTCCGTGGGCTCCCACTTCGGTTCGCGAGTCTTCCGCCCCACGCCGACACGCTCCTCACACAAGCGACCTATGAGGAAGGCTATTCGAAGCAACTCGCCGCAATGATCCGTGACGTGCGAACTCACCAACCAGGCGCGGTGCTCGGGGTGATCGGCTTGCCGCTCGAAGGCGGCGCGAGCGCGGATGCGGTCAATCGTTCGTACGCCGAAGCGCTCAGTGTGGTGACGGTCATGAGCCCGATTGGCGGGATCCTGTCCTCCGGGGTCGATGCTGGCTCGATGGTTCGATCCAAGTTCCGAGCCTCTGTGTCAACTGCCGACGGACGACCAATCGTCTTTCGCGGTGGAACTGGTTGGCAGATTGCGATGTCTGCGCCGCCGAAGTCGGCCTCTACGGCTCCTGTCGTCGCAGGCTCCCAAGGTGCTTCCAAGTCCGCGTCTCCGACGAGCACTGCCACGGCGAACGACAAGGCTGGCGTTGACGCTCCGGCGATCATGGCTGCTGCGGGCGACATCATCACGGTGCCGCAAGTGCTCGCCGATTGGGGAAGTTCCGAGAACGCGAGCGACGCGAACGGCGACGGCATCGTCAACGGCGCTGACCTGACGCTCGCCCTCGCTCAGAATCCCAACTACGACGGTTCGGAGCCGGGCGGTGATGGCGGTCCGTCGGACCCGCTTCCGCCGATCCTTCAGGTAGGTCAGGGATTCACCGGCGTCACACCCGCGCCCGCGCCGATCGGACAACCGAGCGATCCCGGATACGGGGCGACCGTGGTGGTTCGCTGGACCGACGTGCCGAACCAGACCGTGAGCACGCCAACCAACGTTGGCGTGGCGGCCTTCCACCGAAACGGCATCGATCGTGTGGAGTTCTCCTGCAACGGCGGCCCGTGGGTCGCAGTCTCAGCGATGGCGACCAATCCTCAGACCGGCGTTTGCGAGTACTTCTGCACGGTCGATCCAACGGGATTGTCAGACGGAATCCTTGAGGTTCGGGCGATCGCGTATCCGAAAGCCGCCGGCAAGCCGAGGCTGCTCGCTGGCGCATTCCGTGCCGACGCGACCTCGTTTCCGGCAGGCAACGGCGTGTACTCCATGTACCTCTGGTCCAACATGACCGGTACGTTTGATCGTGCTCCGGTGTACGTCTCGTCAACCGGCAGCGACACCTCTGGGGACGGCTCGGACACCAATCCCTACCGCACCATCGCTCGGGCGACCAAGCATCTTGATCTGGCCTATCCCAATCTCGACGGGTGCGAGATCCGCTGCTTGCCCGGAACCTATTCCTATGTCACTGACTACGGAGGATGGCCGCTTCGGCGGGCTGACAATCGTTGGTTCACCGTCACCACAGCGCCAAACGTCAAACGAGCGGATGTGACGCTGACCTACGGACGACCCTCGCAGTCGCTGTTATGTGTGCGCAACTGCACCCTGGAATGCACCAATGGCAGCTTCTACGTGGGCTTCACAAATGAGAAGAATCTCTTGTGGATGGATGACTGTGCCGTCACCATGCCAGGTGGGCGATACGCACCCAACAATCAGGGTTTCACCATTTCCACTTGCCTCGCCTACGCGACAGAGACGGTCTGGAACGACGTCTCCAACGGTCCGACCTACTGCATCCTTTCGCGCAACTGTACGACATCCATTCTCAGTGAGAACTCGCACTACCAAAGCCAGAGTGTGTTCAATGCCGTTTCGGATGACCTCGACGCCGGAGCGACGGGGTACCACCCCGATGTCTGGCAGTGGTACTCGCCTGGCATCGATGTTGAGAATCTCATGGTGTATGGCTTGCGGGCGACGAACTGCGTGTCGCAGGGGCTTCATATCGGCGCAAACGAAGCCAACGTCCTCCGCGATTCAGCCTTCGTAAACGTGTTGATCGAGCATGTCCTGCCGGACCCCCAAGTCACGCAGATCCAGGTGCCGTTGGAACATTGCCTGTTCCTCCATCTGACGATGTACCACCAGTCGTTTTTCGTCCGCAGCCTCTTGAACTCCGACTGCACGTTCATTGGAAACGTCTTCGAATCGGTCAACTTCCAAGCGCCCGGATCGCCGGCGAACCTGACCTTGGCGAAGTGGGAGCACAACCACTTCGTCAATTCGAACGACAACAACACCTTCACCGCCGGAGCTGACTACACCACCGGTCCGTGGAGCGGGATCATGGAATCCCCAGCGACTGGCAACTTCACGCCAATCGCTGGAAGCTCGCTCTTGAATCGGGTTGCATGGGGCTTCGTGTGGACAGATGCTGCGAATCAGGTCAGACCAAGTCCCTCCGCGGTCGGGGCATTCGATCGTCCGTAGAGGGCCCAGGAAGAATCTTTGGCATCCATTTGAGTTTGCGCGGAAGCCTCGATGCGCCAGTCACAAGATGGATCGTCATCGCGAGGACGTCGGCTACTGCTTCACCCCACGAAGCACCACTTGCGACGCCAAGATGTCATTGAGGAGTCCAGCGGAAAGTCTCGCCATGATCTGGACACGACGTCTGCTGATATTCCAGAGTGTCCGGTCAGGCACCAGATTGGCATCGGCAAACCAGCGCCTCACCATCTTCCGAGTGGTCAAGCGAAGATGCGTTCGATCGAAGATCCCGGCGTCGGCATAGCGCACCTCACCGCGAAGGAACAACTGGCGAAAGACCTCGAAGTTCCGAAAGTTCGGCACGCTCACAATTGCATGTCCGCCAGAAGGAAGTAGTTCACAGAGCGAGGAGAAGACAACCTCCGGACGCCGGACATGCTCAAGGATGTCGCCGAAGATGAGGCAGTCAAACGAGCTGCCTCGCAAATTCGGCCCGATCTCCTCGAGATCTCCTACGTGCACGTCGAGACCGTTGTCGCGGGCCACGGCCGCTGCATCTGGAAACAGCTCGACGCCGACAACGGTCCGCCCTTCACGTACCAACACCGCCTCCGTGCGGCCCTCCCCACATCCCAACGACAACACTCGTCGTGCGCCCGCTGGAACCATCGAGAGGATGTCATCGCGAACGTTCGAGTAGTAGCTTTGTGTCATGCAATGTCTCAATGCGCATCGTGCTGCGCAGATTCTCGATCAGCCCGACGCGCTCGCAAGGAAACTGCGGACGTCAGATTGAAGCAGCAGTGGGAGATGTTGGCCAATTCGCTCGTCCGACCACTCCCACCAGCGCAACGCGAGCAGTGCCTCAATCTCCTCGTCAGAGAATCGCGATCGAAGTGGCTTCGCTGGATTTCCTCCAACGATCGTATAGGGTGGCACTGATCGAGCTACCAGCGACATCGCGCCGACGACAGCGCCGTGACCGACGGTGACCCCCGAGAGAATTGTCGCGCCCTGACCGATCCAGACATCACTGCCTATGACGACGTCACCCTTTGTTGCCGGGTGTCCAAGAATCGTCCTGCCCGCAGGCCAGAGCACGTTGAACGGGAAGGTCGTCACCCAGTCCGTGCGGTGCTCACCACCGAGGAAGATCTGAACGTCTGCGGCGATCGAGCAGAATGCGCCGACTGTCAGCCGACTTCCCTCGCCCCAATCGTGGACACGCAGATTGTTCGCGTATGTGTGTCTGCCGAACGTCGCACGGGGGAACTGCCGCGCCAACGACTTTCGGTCGGGACGTCCGGCAATCCTCGATAGAAATCCTCTGAGATTCTCACGGAACGACATCGAGTCACTCCTCCGCCAAGTGGTACATCACGAGGGCACTGCAATACGACCCCGCGCGAGAAGTCGGTGCAAGGAAGCGATCGCCCATATCTGCTCTCTCGCGGCCGGAATCGCGACGCACAGGATAGCCATCACGATGGCACCAGTTGCCAACGAGGCGCTCAACGACGCCCACGCGCCCATCGGCATCATGGCTCTCGCCACGACCCACATTGCGACACCACCAAGTACTGCCACGACAGCACTCGGCCAAGTGGAATCCACATAGTGCTTGGGAGACACCGGACCACCATGCAATGCGAACAGGATCGTCGGCATGCGGATCGCTTGAGCAGTCACTGCATACGCAGCTGCGACGCCAGTCGTGCCCCACAACACGCCAATCCGAAGCGCCACCAACAGCAAGACAAACTGGATCGAAAGAATGATGATGAGCCTTCGGCTTCGACCGAGCGCGATCAGGATCCAGAACGTCGCAGTGGTCGTCGGAGCGCCCCATGAGGCGATTGCGAGCAAACGGAGGAGCGGCGCGGAGTTGGCGAATCGCGGTCCCAACATGATGGCGACCACTTCGTCAGGGCAGGCGACAAGGACTGCCAGCAGAGGAGCTGAGGTCACGGCAACGAGGACCAGCATTCTGCGAAATGTCCGAGTGAAGTGCGCCGGTTCGTCCTGGAGCTTGGAAAGGGTTGGAATCGCAACGCGATTCAATGGCGCGAAGAGCTGTGTGATCGGTAGAGAGAGCAATGTGATCGCCCGGCTGTACTCACCCAGCGACGTGGCGTCGGTGTATCTGCCAACCAGGATCTGATCCACAATCGACTTCCCGTAGTTGAGTACTTCGACCAGTGACAGATGCGCGCCTGTAATGAGCAGTGACCGTGCGCCCGGCGTGAACCGCGGAAACCCCGGGCGCCAACTCGCGATCATCCAGAGGGCAACGGCGGTGAATCCAGCCGTCGCCAACTGTTGACCGACCAGAGCCCAGTAATTACCCCCGTAGATTGCAAGACCGATTGCGATCGCAACTCCAACGCTCTGGGCCAGCACTTCGGACACAACGAGCTGGCCGAAGCGCAGGTCTCGCTGCAGGATCGCTGAGTGTTGGGCGGCGAGTGCGCTCAGCGGAAGTGAGATCGACAGCACTCGAATCACGACCGACAAGCGAGGCTCTTCGAAGAAGTTGGCGACGAGCGGTGAGACCACCCAACAGCACCCCGAGAGTCCGATCGCGACTATTAGATTTCCCCAGAACGCCGTCGACGCCTCCGCCGCATCCAATGTCCTCGCTCGGATGGATGCGTTCGCGAAACCAGTCTCGGCAAGCAGGGTCACTACCCCCGTAAACGCCGTCGCCATGGCAAAGATGCCAAAGTCACTTGGCTCAAGGAGACGCGAGAGAACTGCAAGCGAGACCAATCTGATGATCAGGCGAACCCACTGGGAGAGAAAGGTAAAGACGGCCGCTCTCGCGGCCTTGGGCCCTAGGGCTGCATTGCTTGGCATGGATTCCGTCACGCTTGGTTGTATCGGCATCAGCCCGGGAGTGTGTCTACTCGGACGTAGCAATTGGGACCTCCGGCCAGCGGGACCCGATCACCCGCTCGAATCGTAGTGCGCTACCGAGGAGCGTCGAGGACGGTGGGCGGCCGCTCGCCGCGAGAACTCTAAAGCGATGCGATGTTCCGGCCAGCGCCTCGCTCCGCATAATTCGTCTCCATCCACTCGCGATACGACCCATCCATCACTCCGCGCCACCATGGCTCGTTCGCCAAGTACCAGTCGATCGTCTTCGCGAAGCCGCTTTCGAAGCTTTCGACGGGACGGTAGCCCAACTCGGTCTCGGCCTTGCGTGCATCGATCCCGTAGCGGCGATCGTGGCCGGGGCGATCTTTGACGTACGAGATGAGCGACTCGCTGGGCCGGCCTTGCGCGGCCGGTGCATCGGGAAAGCGCGACCTGAGCGATGCATCGCTGGCGAAGCGTTCGTCGATCATCGCCGAGAGTCGCTTGATGATCTCGATGTTTGGTCGCTCGTTGTTGCCGCCGAGGTTGTAGACCTCGCCGACGTTGCCCTTGTCCAGGATCAGCGTGATGCCGCGGCAGTGGTCTTCGACGTACAGCCAGTCGCGCACGTTCATGCCGTCGCCGTAGACCGGCAGCGGCTTGCCGTGCAGGATGTTCACGAGCATCAGTGGAATCAACTTCTCGGGAAACTGATACGGGCCGTAGTTGTTCGAGCAGTTACTGGTGGTGACCTCGAGACCGAACGTGTGGTGGTACGCCCGTACGAGATGATCACTCGCGGCCTTGCTGGCGGAGTACGGCGAGTTCGGCTGGTACGGATGCTCTTCGTGGAACGCCGGGTCGTGTGCCCCGAGCGATCCATAGACCTCGTCGGTCGAGACGTGATGGAATCGATGCGGCAGGCGGGATTCGCCGAGCCACACGGTCCGCGCTGCCTTGAGCATGCTGTGCGTGCCGACGACATTGGTATCGATGAAGGCGTCGGGTCCGCTGATCGAGCGATCGACGTGGCTCTCGGCCGCGAAGTGCACGATCGTCGACAGACGATGGTCGCGCAGCAGCGACTCGACTAAGGGCGTATCGCGGATGTCGCCCTGCACGAACCTCAGGCGGACGCCGTCTTCAAGACCTGCAAGGTTCGCGCGGTTGCCCGCGTACGTCAGGCAGTCAAGCGCGATCACGCGATCGTTCGGGTGCATGGCCAGACGATGCCGAACGAAGTTCGCCCCGATGAATCCCGCGGCTCCGGTGACCAGCATCGAACGGGACCCGTCGTGACGCGATCCACCTGAGTCCAACTCCTTAGCTGCCATGCACGTTCTCCTTGGCCGTCGAGGCTGCGATCTCTTCTATCGTCCGCATCAGCGTCTCGCGCCAGTGCGGAGCCCGCATTCCGAGTGCGGCCCACGTGGTGGTCTTGTCGAGCACGCCATAGCTCGGCCGTCGCGCCGGCGTCGGATAATCGACGGTTCGGATCGGCTCGACCGTCGGCATGGCGCTGAGCAGGCGTGCGGCGACCCCGCACTCCGCGATCGCCACCGCGAAGTCGTACCAACTGGCAACCCCAGCATCGGTCCAGTGCCAAGTGCCGGTCGCCCTCTTGGTGATCGCAGCGAGGCACGCGTCCGCCAGCCCCCGGGCGTTGGTCGGCGACCCGATCTGATCGGCGACCACCCGCACCGTGCCGCGTTCGCGCATCAACCGAAGCATCGTGTGCACGAAGTTGCGTCCGTGCGCAGCGTAGACCCACGCGGTGCGCACGATCGCTGCGTCCGGGCAGGCTTCGCGGACAGCCTGATCGCCCGCGAACTTGCTGGCTCCGTACACCGAGATTGGCGCTGGCAACGCCTCGGTGGTGTAGGGCGTGTGAGCGTTGCCGTCGAAGACGAAGTCGGTAGAGACATGGACCAGGAACGCATTGACGGCGCTGGCCGCTTCCGCAAGATGCCGAGCGCCGTCGCAATTCACTGCGTAGGCCAGTGCGCTCTCGCTCTCTGCCTTGTCGACCGCGGTGTAGGCGGCGGCGTTGATGATGGCCGTCGGACGATGCTGTCGAGCGGCCTGCATCACGGCGGCCGAATCACGAATGTCGAGTTCGTTCTCTGAGAGCGCGATGATCGTGTCCGTCGCTGCCGTGCGCACCAACTCGGTTGCAAGTTGGCCGCCGGCGCCGGTGACCAGCACGATCGAGCGGGCACTCATGGGAAGCACTCGGCTCGCTCAAAGTCCACGGCCTTCGTGCGGTCCTTCTCGGAGAGCAGCGGTCCGGTTCCGGCCGCCATCGGCCACACGATGCCGATCCGCGCATCGTTCCAGGCAATGGTCCGCTCCCACTCCGGGGCGTAGACATCGGTGCACTTGTACTGAAAGTCGGCGGATTCGCTGGTCACGTAGAAGCCGTGGGCGAAGCCGGGCGGGACGTAGAGACTGCGGAAGTTCGTGGCGCTGAGCGTCGCCCCGACCCATTGTCCAAACGTCGCCGAACTGCGGCGCAGATCGACCGCGACATCAAAGACCTCGCCCTGCGTGACGCGCACGAGCTTGCCTTGCGGATGTCGAATCTGATAGTGCATCCCGCGGAGAATCCCCCGCGCCGAGCGGCTCCAATTGTCTTGAACGAACTGCGCGTTCACACCCGCGGCGGCGAAGGCTCGCGACGACCAGGTCTCAAGAAAGAACCCGCGAGGGTCGCCGAACACCTGCGGTTCGATGAGCAGCACGTCTGGAATCGCGGTTGGAGTGACCTTCATGGGGGCTCAGAAGTCGTGCGGGTCTGGCGAGGTTCGCGCGTCGCTCAGGCGTTCTCGCCAAGGATCTGCTGCAGATACTGGCCGTAGGAGTTCTTGCTGAGTTCCGATGCCAGTCGTTCCATTGCACTTCGATCGATCCAGCGGTTGCGATAGGCGATCTCTTCCGGGCACGCGATCTTGAGCCCCTGCCGAGCCTCGAGCGTGTAGACGAATTGCGACGCTTGCAGCAGCGTGTCAAAAGTGCCGGTGTCAAGCCAAGCGGAGCCGCGGCCCAGCAGTTCGACGTTGAGTTGGCCACGCTGCAGGTAGGCGTCGTTGACGCTCGTAATTTCTAGTTCGCCGCGGGCCGATGGCTTGACTGCCTTGGCGATTTCGACCACCTGCTCGTCATAGAAATAGAGGCCCGTGACGGCATAGTTCGACTTCGGCT
>JBBQCR010000081.1:0-11446 GCA_038318935.1 Phycisphaerales bacterium | reverse complement strand
CCGAAGGCGATCCCGTCATGACCCGTCCGCTTCGAGACCGTG
The DNA here is from genome assembly GCA_038318935.1 of Phycisphaerales bacterium. Classification (GTDB taxonomy): domain Bacteria; phylum Planctomycetota; class Phycisphaerae; order Phycisphaerales; family SM1A02; genus JAEUIT01. The sequence continues at coordinate 11,404 of JBBQCR010000081.1, read as the reverse complement.
TCGGGGTCAACTCGCTGGTCGTCGACGAACTCGATGCGGCATCGTTGCGGAATCCCCGCACCATCAAGGTCAAAATAGGGCGGCGCGACGCTGTCACGGAGCGGGCGATGCTGGACGGGATACTCAAGAGATTTCCCGCGGCTCGACTGCGACTTGACGGCAATCGAGGAATGTCGCTGGACGGGTGCGCGCGATTGCTCGAAGGAATCGACGTCGCGAGGATCGAGTATCTCGAAGAGCCGTTGTCCGATCCACTCCAGTTGCCGGCGCTGCACTTCCGGAGCGGGTGTTCGATCGCGCTCGACGAATCGCTGCACGATCCGGAACTGCGAGCCGCGCTTGAGACCGCACCCGGAGTGACCACGCACGTCGTGAAGCCATCACTCATCGGGGAACTCCTCGCGGTGCGCGAAAGGGCCGAGCGCACCGCACGGCAGGGACTCCGCACAACGATCACCAGCACCTTCGAAAGTTCCTACACCCTGCATGTCCTGGCTCGACTGATCACGTGGTTGCCCAATGCCGACGGTGACCACGGCCTCGGGACCGCAGGCATGCTGCTTGAGGATCCGTGCGCCGCTCCGAGCGTCGAGAGCGGTTGGATCAGTACGCAGGGGTCACTGCCACGTCCTCGCATCGCGTTCACGTCGCTTGAGGTGTTGGATGTCCCGTGAGTCGTGTCTTCTGTGGCCGGACGATAGCTGGGCGGACCAGCCGTTCCTCGTCGCGGGAGATCGTGCGATGTCACACCGCGAGGTTGCACAGCAGGTCGCGGCAGCGAGTTCGGCGATCCCGATCGGTGGACACGTTCTCGTGCGGGCCGCGATGACGCTCGACTGTATCGTGGCGATCATCGCGTGTTGGACGCGAAGCGCGCTTGCGGTCATCGTTGACGGCCGTGAACCCGAGGCGACCATCGCAAGCATTCGAACTGACAGTGGCTCGCTTGAGCCAGCGTGGGATGCTGCCGCCGTTGCGGTCGCGACTCAACCACGGTTCGAATTGGCGCTGGATCCACTCGCGATCGCAATTCGGACTTCCGGATCGGTCGCAACACCAAAGCTTGCTGCGCATCGGCTTTCGAGTCTGGTGGCGAATGCTCGTACTTCGCATGCAAGAACACCGTTCGGACCGGGCGATCGATGGCTGATGTCCCTGTCGCCCCATCACATCGGCGGGCTCTCGCTGGTTGTCCGGGCAATGATCGGCGGCGGTGCCATTCGAATCGGTCGCGGGCCTGGCGGGTTCATCGACGATCTGCGCGACGATGCCGCGATCTCGCACCTCTCGATCGTGGCCACGCAACTGCGTCGGGCGCTCGATGCTCCCGAGATCGACCGGCGCATGCGGGCCCTCCGCGCGATACTGCTTGGCGGCGGGCCCGCTCCGGAGGCGTGGCGAAACGCTGCGGTGGAACGCAAGTGGCCTCTGTCAGTGACCTACGGGCTGACCGAGTGCGCGTCGCAAGTGACGACCTCCCGAGCTGGTACGAGCGACACCGCGACGGATGCGGGAATGCCGTTGGACGGCGTGCACATTCGTGTGACGGACGAAGGCGAGATCTGCGTCGATGGCCCGACACTCTTCGCGGGATATCTCACCCGAAGCGAACTGACGTCGCATACTGGCGAATTCGCGACCGGCGACGTGGGGAGCATCGACCGGCGAGGACATCTGCACGTCCTTGGTAGGCGGGACTCGATGTTCATTTCAGGCGGCGAGAACATACGCCCCGAAGAGATCGAGAACGTGTTGCGAGAAGTGCCGGGCATCACGCAGGCGTGTGTCGTCGCGATCGACGATCCCATCTGGCAGAAGCGTCCGATCGCGTTTGTTGTCGGTTCGTTCAACCACACCGAACTTCTCGCGACGCTTCGAACCAAGCTGCCTGGCTTCAAGTGGCCGGATCGCATTCATGCGATGCCGTCGACGGAGGCCGCGAAGGCGAAACCGAGCCGCGTGAATCTGGCGGCGGCGGTCGGCTCATCGACGCTGTGGGTGCGGCCCGAAGCTCGCTGACGGAGACGCGCCGCTCGGGTTCGTACTAGCCTACCCCGCCCTTCGGGCGACAAGAGGTCGACATTACAGGACTCTGAGCCCTCCCTGCGAGACGCGCGTGGAGAAATCCGTCTGCGGGCGAGTTGACAGCCCGCTCTCAAGCCGATATCTCTCTAAACAACAAGAGATATCCGCAATGGGCGGAGTCGAGGGCAGTCGGCCGCCCTCCGCGGAATCCGCGATCAGACCACGACTGGCGATGAGGTGCGTTGTGACTGACAGCAAACCGTTTGCACCGTCGATAGCACGCGAACTGTTCGCGTTGGGTCTTGCACTCGCGAGCGGGCTCGCGGCGGTCGGTTTGATGGTTGGGTCGACGTTCATGATGGGGGCGCTTCAGAATCGGTTCACGCCGCACGCTGCGGGACCGTTGCCGATCGCCTTGGTCGCGCCTGGTCCGATGATCGATGCCGCCATCTACACGCGCGGTCGCGATCTCTTTGTCGCGACCTGCACCGCATGTCATGGACCAAAGGGCCGAGGCGTCCCTGGGCTCGGCAAGGATCTCACCGCCAGCATGTTCGTCTGCGAACAGAGTGACTCGGCGCTCACAGGCTTCATTCGCCGCGGACGCGCAATCGACGATGCGCTCAACACGACAAAGGTTCCGATGCCGCCGCTCGGTGGCAACCCTCAGTTGAGCACAGAAGACCTCGAACACATCGTCGCCTTCGTGCGCGGTCTGCAGGATCCGCGTCGCGCTCCCAGCATTGCGGATGCTCCGGTCATGGTGCACACGCCGACCGAGGCGGAGAAGTCCGCCGCACTGGTCGCAGCGGGCGGCGATCCGGAACTTGCCGGGTATATCGCGCACGGCGGAACAATCTTCGGGGCGTCTTGCGCAGCGTGTCATGGCAAAGACGCACACGGAATGAAGGGTCTGGGCAAGGACCTCACGACGAGCGAGTTCGCCCGCAAGCTCGACGACGACGGCCTGCTGGCATTTCTGCTGAAGGGACGCGACCCCAGCGATCCATTGAACACGACGAAGGTCGCAATGCCGCCGAAGGGCGGAAACCCAGCTCTGAGCGAGGACGACCTCCTCGATGTGATCGCCTACCTGCGATCGATATCCAAGTCCGCTGGCGCGCCAGCGGGCAAGTAAAGCACTCCGCCACTCGCGAAGAGCGAGTGGCGAATTCGAAGGAGTCACCGTGAGATCGAAACGAAACAACACACTCGCAACCGGTACCGTGCTCTTGGCCATCGCGTCTGCAGTCCTTTGCGCCGGCGAGGCGTTGGGGCAGGACACGAAGCGTGAAGGTCGAAGGTCGCGAACGAAGGAAGTGAAGCCGATCGAGATGGGAAACGCACAGGTAGCGGAGCTCACCAAGATCGCAAACGGGCGCAAGCTCACGGTCGAGGATCTGCTCGCTGCGGCGAAGACCTACATGCCGAGCGGACACCACGACGATTACGTCTTGTTCTCCTCTGGTGGCCAGAGTGGTCAAGTCTTCGCGATCGGTGTGCCGAGCATGCGGCTGCTACGGTCCATCGCCGTCTTCACTCCGGAATCTTGGCAAGGCTATGGCTTCGCTGGCGACAACGATCCGGTCCTCGAGCGTCTCAAGATCAATGGACGCCTCGTACCTTGGGGCGATACGCACCATCCTGGTCTTTCCGAGACCGCGGGCGACTACGACGGACAGTTTCTCTTCATCGGCGACAAGGCGAACGCGCGGGTCGGCGTCATTGACTTGAGAGACTGGGAGACCAAGCAGATCGTGAAGAATCCGCTGACGATCAGCGATCACGGCGCGTCGTTCGTGACTCCCAACACGGACTATGTCATCGAGGGTGGTCAGTACGCGACTGTGCTCGGCTTCGGCTACGCACCGATCGATGACTACAAGAAGTCGTATCGCGGCATGGTGACGCTCTGGAAGTTCGATCGCGAAAAGGGGCGCATCGATGTCCAAAGCTCGTTCGCGCTCGAACTGCCTCCGTACTGGCAGGATCTCGCTGATGCGGGCAAGCTCGCGAGCGACGGGCTCATCTTCATCAACTCGTTCAATTCGGAGATGGCGACCGGCGGTATTGAAGATGGCAAGCCGCCATTCGAGGCGGGCGTAAGTCAGCGCGACACCGACTACCTGCACATCATCGACTGGAGAAAGGCGGAGGCTGCCTTCAAGGCGGGCAAGGCGAAGAAGATCAACGGCTTCGCGGTGATTCCGCTGGAGACGTCGATCGCAGAGGGAATCCTGTACTTCGCACCCGAGCCGAAGAGCCCACACGGCGTGGATGTAACTCCGAATGGCCAGTTCGTGGTCGTTGCAGGGAAGCTCGATCCGCACGTGACCGTGTTCTCCGCCGAGAAGATCAAGAAGGCCATCGCCGACAAGAAGTACAGCGGCAAGGACGACTACGGCGTGCCGATCCTTGACTTCGACGCCGTTGTGGAAGCGCAGGTCGAGCTCGGCCTCGGGCCGTTGCACACCCAGTTCGATGACAAGGGATACGCCTATACCTCGCTCTTCCTGGATTCGGCGGTCGCTCGCTGGACGCTCGGCGGCGAGTACTCATCGCTCCACGCTGAACAACCGTGGAAGCTCGTGACCAAGACGCCCGTGCAGTACAACATCGGGCATCTGTGTGCGGCGGAGGGTGACACCGTCAGCCCCGACGGCGGATATCTCATCTCTATGTCGAAGTGGTCGGTCGACCGGTTTCTTCCGACCGGACCGCTGCTGCCGCAGAACTTCCAACTGCTCGACATCTCCGCACCCGGTACGACGATGCCGGTTCTCTACGACCTTCCGATCGGTGTCGGAGAGCCGCACTACTGCCAGATGATCAAGGCCGACAAGCTCAAGACGTGGACTACCTATCCCGAGGTCGGTTGGAATCCGCATACCCAATCGAAGGACCCGAGCGCACCTCAGGCCGGGAAGGAAGGAGTCGTCCGGACGAGCGATGGAGTCACCGTCAACATGACCGCGATTCGAAGTCACTTCACTCCGGAGCATGTTGTGGTCAACGAGGGTGAGCGAGTGACGTGGCGCATCACCTCGATGGAGCAGACCATCGACGCGACGCACGGTTTCTGTATCGGGGGCTACAACATCAACCTCAGCCTCGAGCCCGGCGAGTTCGTCGAGTGCACATTCATCGCGGACAAGCCAGGAACCTACCCGTACTACTGCACGGAGTTCTGCTCTGCGCTCCACCTCGAGATGATGGGCTACCTCCAGGTGAAGCCCAAGGCAGGTCCGGTCGTCGGCGACGCGTCGCACTGATGTGTCGTCGCCTCACTCCGCGCGGCACGGAAGTGCCGTGCGGGGTTTTCAACGCCCATGCCGAGCACTTCCATGCCAAGTTTTCTCCGAACCATCGTCGGCCCGCGCGTTCTGGAAGCTGAATTCGCGGCCCATCCGTTTCGCTACGTGATGCCGTCGATTCTGCTGTCGATCGCCCGCGTCATGCTGTTGCTGTCGCTGTTCTTCCCGTACTGGGAGATGGAACTCGTCGCGCCGCAGTATCCCGATGGTCTCTTTCTGACGGCGTACGTGCATCACCTCGAAGGTGACGTCCGCGAGATCGACGGTCTCAATCACTACATCGGGATGCGTCCGCTCGACGAGGCCGCTCGGATCGAGCGTGAGATGTCGATCTGGGCCGTCGTCGCCATGGTGCTGCTGGTGGAAGGCGCCGCGTTCGTTCATTCGAAGTGGGCGATCCTGCTGGCGCTTCCGGCGATTCTCTTCCCCGTGGCGTTCCTCGCCGACCTGTACTTCTGGATGCGCAAGTTCGGACAGCACCTCGATCCGAAGGCGCCGCTGTCCTCATCCGTGAAGCCGTTCACTCCGACGATCCTCGGCGAGGGCGGCATCGGGCAATTCAGGACGTACGCGGAGATTCAGACCGGACTCTGGTTGGCGATCGGTTGTGCCGGACTCACGATTGTCGCGTTCTGGTTCCACCGTCGTGCGTATCGGCCGCTCGCTCTCCGCATGGCGCCCGCGCCGTCAGCGAGCAAATCATGATTGCAGAGCTTGCCATTCTCGTCCTGCTCACGGTCGTGTCTTCCGCAGATTCGCTGCAAGCGCGGATCGATGCGGCGCAGCCAGGCGATCGCATCGAGGTCGGACCCGGGACCTATCGCGGACACCTCAGAATCGACAAGCCGCTTCGCCTGATCGGTCGCGGAGGGCCAGTGCTCGACGGCGAAGGCAATGGCGACATTCTCGAGATTATCGCGAGCGATGTCACGGTCTCGGGATTCATCCTGCAGGACACAGGGATCGACCTCGACAAGGAGAACTGCGCCATCCGCGTCTCCGCGCCGAGGACCACTATCGAGAACAACATCATTGACAATGTGCTGTTCGGGATCGACCTCAAGGATGCCGCCGACAGCGTCGTGCGCGGCAACCGCATCGGCGGTAAGTCGCTTGACATCGCGCGGCGCGGAGACGGCCTTCGTCTCTGGCGGAGCAATGGTGTGCTCATCGAAAACAACGAAGTCCACGATGGGCGCGACGTGATCCTCTGGTACTCGAGTGGAGTGATCGTTCGTTCGAACCGCTCGTTCCGGTGCCGATACGGCCTGCATCTGATGTACAGCGACGACGTGACGATGGAGGACAACGAGCTGCGGGAGAACTCCGTCGGCGTGTACTTCATGTACAGCCACTCGCTCACGCTCCGCGGCAATCGGTTTCTCAGGAATAGAGGTCCGAGCGGCTATGGACTGGGGCTCAAGGAAGCGGACAGGTACGTCATCGAAGACAATCTCTTCGCGGGCAATCGAGTCGGCGTCTATCTCGACGGTTCGCCGTTCACGAAGCTGAAGCCTGGGGTCTTTCGCCGCAACACGTTCGCGTTCAACGATGTAGGAATCACATTCCTCCCGGCGGTGCACGGCAATCATTTCACCGAGAACATCTTCGTCGACAACTTTGAGCAGGTCTCGATTGCCGGTCGCGGAGAGCTGACCGGGAACGACTTTTCCGTCGATGGCCGAGGAAACTTCTGGACCGACTACGTTGGTTACGACGCCGACGGTGACGGAATCGGCGACTGGGAGCATGCGCCAGAGACCCTGTTCGAGAGTCTGCTCGACAAGGAGCCGAAGCTGCGACTCTTCACGTTCAGCCCCGCGCAGCAGGCGATCGAATTCGTCTCCCACGCGATTCCAGCGGTGCGGCCCGAACCGAAGTTCTTTGATCCATCACCGCTGATGGAACCCCCGCGATCGTCGCGGCCACCTGTTGCAACATCGAGCGGCCGCGCGCAGTTGACGTTGGCGGCGGCGCTCGGAGGAGTCGCTTGTCTCCTCATCGTCGCGGCGCGATCCGGATTCGGGCTCGCGCGGAGCGGGGGGACACGATCATGATCATCATTCGGAATCTGACAATGCGGTTCGGCCGCGCGGTAGCGGTCAATGATCTCTCCCTTGACATCCGCGCTGGTGACGCGATCGCGCTCTGGGGATCGAATGGTGCAGGGAAGACCACGTTGATTCGATGCCTGCTCGGACTGCTGCGGTTCAAGGGCACCGTCGAAGTCGGCGGCTTCGACGTGCGGCGAAACGGCAAGCAGGCACGGAGACTGATTGGTTACGTCCCGCAGGAATTGGGCTTCCACGACGATCTTCCCGTGTGCGAAGCAATCCGCTTCTTCGCTCGACTGAAGGGCGTTTCCATCGGTTCGGTCGCTCAGGTGCTCGCGGGCGTCCACCTCGACGGGCAGGAGCGAAAGCGAATCCGCGATCTGTCGGGGGGCATGAAACAGCGATTGGCGCTGGCACTTGCCCTCCTCGGCGATCCGCCGGTGCTCGTGCTTGATGAAGTCACGGCAAGTCTCGATGCCTGCGGGCGGGACGAGTTTCTCGCGCTGTTGCACCGGTTGTCCGGTTCGGGCAGGACGCTCCTTTTCGCGAGCCATCGTGTTGACGAAGTGACGACGTTGGCGCAGAGCGTGGTGACGCTTGATCGAGGACGGCTCGTGGATCGGCGTCCGTCGTCTACGTTTACGCCAGCGTCAGGTGCGCACGCCATGTTGCACCTTCACATGCCAGCGTCCCAACGCTCGATCGCAGTCTTGGCGCTGCAGACCGCAGGCTTCGAACCTCGTCTCAATGGCGTCGGGATTCTCGTTCCCGTCACCCAATCCCAGAAGGCCGCGCCATTCCGTTTGCTGGCTGAGGCACGGGTGTCGATCGACGATTTCGAACTGGTAGCAACGATGTCCGCGCCAGCCAAGCTTTCTGAGTCCCCACTTCGCACGGAGAGCCAGCCATGAGCGCACACACTGTTGAGGGACTTGCCGCGCTGCGACCGCCGGGCGCGATCTCGAACATCGTCGCGGTGGGCATGCGCGAGCTGCGCGATGCGCTTCGAAGTCGCTGGTTTCTGCTGCATTCGCTGTCGTTTACCGCCCTCGGACTCGGCATCTCGTACGTGTCGTCGGCCGGCGTCGGCGGTGAGGGATTCTCGGGGTTCGGTCGGACAGCCGCAGGCCTGCTCAACCTCGTCCTACTCATTGTTCCACTGATGGCGCTCACGTCCGGCGCCGCCGCCATTGCGTCCGATCGTGAGCGAGGAATGCTGTCCTACCTTCTGGCGCAGCCGATCGCGCGATGGGAACTCCTGATCGGGAAGTACCTCGGCATCAGTGCAGCGCTCATCACCAGCATTGCGCTTGGACTCGGAGCCTGCGCCGGGATCCTCGCATGGCGATCCGGCGCGGGCGGTGACGGCGCCAATCCCGGCACCATTGCGTGGCTCGCCGCGCTGGCCGTACCGCTCGCGCTGGCGATGCTCTCGATCGGCATGCTGGTGTCGGTGTTGGCGAGAAAGGCCTCGGTCGCGACCGGCGTTGCGGTGTTCATCTGGCTCACGCTGGTCTTCGCGACGGATCTTGGTCTGATGGCCGGCACCATCGCGTTCAAGCTGCGGATCCAGACGCTGTTCGGACTCGCGATGCTGAATCCGCTTCAAGTCTTCAAGATGTGGTCGCTGCACGCGGTCGATACCTCACTCGATGTGCTTGGACCTGCGGGTCTCTATGCCCTCGACACGTTCGGGTCGGCGTTGCCGCTGATGTTCGCGGTGTCACTCGCAGCCTGGATCGTCGTTCCGCTGGGGATCGCCATCTTCGCATTCAGTCGGAGGTCTCCGACATGATCGCTCGATTCGTGCGTGTGGCAGCGTTGTGTGCCTCGCTTCTCCTCGTCGGCTGCGGGGATGATCCGGTTGACGGCCCGCCCACCATTCGCCTCGGCCGCGACGAATGCGCCGACTGCGGCATGATGATCTCGGAGGAGCGCTGCTCCGCCGCCAGTGTGGTTCAGATCGACGGCGTCGCGGAAGTTCGGCTTTGGGACGACATCGGCTGCATGCTTGACTGGGAGCGTGAGCACCCCGCGGTCGCGGTCAGCGCCCGTTGGGTCCACGACCATGGCACGCGGCAGTGGATGGACGCGCAGAAAGCGAGCTTCGTTCTCGCGGAGTCGATCCGTACTCCGATGGCTTCTGGAATTGTCGCCATTGCAAGCAAGGAGGAGGGCGATCGCGTCCGCGAGACGAGCGGAGGCACGCTATTCTCTTGGCCCGAGCTCGCGGCCGCGCGAGCGCAGTGGCTTGAGACGAAGGATCGGTAGTACGGCAAGAGGCTGCCAGGGAATCTCGCCGCACCCATGTTCACCAGTACCTCCGAATATGCACTGAGAGCCGCAGTCCACATCGCTTCGCTCGGAGGCGATTCGGTGAGCAGCGAGCGCATCGCCGCAGCGACAAAGGTCCCTGCCGGCTACATCTCCAAGGTGATGCGCGATCTGGTCCTCGCAGAGATCGTGACCTCGCAGCGAGGGCCCAACGGAGGATTCACCCTCGCTCGCGCGGCCAACAAGATCACGGTCCTCGAAGTCGTGAACGCCGTAACGCCGATCCAGCGAATCCGCTCCTGTCCACTGGGAAACCCGGCGCACATCAACCTGTGTCCGTTGCACAAGCGTCTCGATGAAGCAATCGCCGGCGTCGAACACGCCTTTGCCAGCACGAGCCTCGCCGATCTTCTGACTTCAACAAAGGGAGAGAAGGGGACGTGTGCCGCGTTGACGATCAACCGCGCCGCGATTGCTTCGAAGCCGGCGACTCCCGCATCCAAGCGCAAGACAAACGCGTAGTCACCGAACCCGTATCGCGCCGTCTCGTCGCATCAGGGTGTGACCGGCTGCAGCGCGATTCGCAACAGATCCGAGACCCGCACGCTCTTTCCTTCACGATTGATGCAGGCGTGCACCACCAGCGCCTCGGCTGCCAGTGTGCCGTCGGTCCTTCGAATGACATAGGCCATGCGAAAGCTCGAATCGCCGACGCCTTCGACGGTCGTCTCGACCGCGATCGACTCGCCGAGCCGGAGCGGGGCGCGATAGTCGGCTTCGACGTGCACCACCGGTGCGAGAACACCATCGCTCCAAAATCGCTGGATCGGGTAGCCGTGGGCGGCGCAGTGGTGCTCGAAAGCCCGCTGCGCTATCTCGAAGAGCCGGGGATAGAAGAGCACACCGGCGGCATCGGTGTCGCCGAGGGAAACGGTCGCGGTCAGGGTCGTCCGCATGGCCGCAGGCTATCAGCATGCCTCAATCGTGCTGCGGACTCGTTCGGTGCGCGGTACAAAGCCGCCATGCGCACCACGATCGTTTCGCTGGGATTCCTCTCGTTGGCCATCTCCTGTGTGGGTCTCGCCGCCATGCAATCCGAACGGACCTTCAAATGGAAGGTGCATGACATGGATCGTCCGCAACCGACAAAGGTCGATCCCGGCGCCGCCGGGCCGGTCGCGTCGGCGCCTTCGGACGCGGTCGTGCTGTTTGGCGGCTCGTCGCCGAACCTCGCCAAGTGGACCAGCGGTGGCGAGGCGGCGAAGTGGAAGGTCACGGACGGGGTCCTCACCGTCGAGCCGGGAAGCGGCGACATCACCACCAGGGATCAGTTCGGTGATGTGCAGGCGCACATCGAGTGGATGATTCCAGCGGACCGGAAAGTCGACGGTCAACACGGCGGCAACTCCGGCGTGTTTTTCATGGATCGTTATGAGTTGCAGGTGCTCTCGAGCAACGGCAACGTCACCTACGCCGATGGCATGGCGGGGTCGCTCTACGGCCAGTATCCACCGCTTGTGAATCCCTGCCGTCCCCAAGGTCAGTGGAACGTCTACGACGTCGTCTTTCGCGCCCCGGTCTTCGGCGGCGATGGCACGACGCTGCATCCCGCGACCGTGACGGCATTCCTGAACGGGGTTCTGGTGCAGGACAACACGGAGCTGCTGGGCGACACCGTGCACGGAGCTCGAACCAAGTACACCCCGCACCCGCCCACCGGTCCGATCCACCTGCAGG
>JBBQCR010000080.1:0-11472 GCA_038318935.1 Phycisphaerales bacterium | reverse complement strand
GACTCCCGCGCGAGCAAATGCCGCGAGCGACCGCTGATACCCTGTGGTGGTGATCGATCTCCGCAGTGATACCGTGACTCGTCCGACGCCCGCCATGCGCGAGGCGATGATGTCCGCACCGCTGGGTGACGATGTACTCGGCGACGAACCGACCGTGCAGCGACTTGAATCGCAGGTCGCGCACCTGCTCGGGCACGAAGCGGCGCTGTACGTGCCCAGCGGCACGATGTCGAATCAACTCGCGATCCGAAGCGTGTGCGAGCCCGGCGATGAGATCATCGCCCATCGCGACAGCCACATCATTCATTACGAGACGGGAGCTCCGGCCGCACTGAGCGGCTGCATGATCCTCGCTCTCGAAGGTCCCGGTGGCCTGTTCGAGCCCTCGCAGCTCGCCCCGGCGATTCGCCATCGTGACATCCACGCCCCGCGATCACGCATGTTGGTGCTGGAGAACACGCACAATCGCGGCGGCGGCACGGTGTGGCCCCTCGATCAGTTCAAAGCCTGCTGCGAAGAAGGTCGGCGGCTCGGGCTGCACGTGCACCTTGACGGAGCGCGACTGATGAACGCCGCCGTCGCGAGCGGAGTCCCGGCTCGCTCGTTCACTGAGTGCGTTGACACGCTGTCCATCTGCTTTTCGAAAGGGCTTGGCGCGCCGGTTGGCAGCGCGCTCGTGGGACCGAAGGAACTGCTGCTTCGCGCTCGTCGCTTTCGCAAGCAATTCGGCGGCGCGATGCGACAGTCGGGACTGCTCGCCGCGGCGTGCATCCACGCACTCGATCATCACGTCGCGCGCATGGCCGACGATCACGAGAACGCCAAGCGACTCGCCCGCGGCGTCAGCGCCATCGAAGGTCTGCGATTGCAAGTGCCAGCCGAACGCACCCCGAGCAACATGGTGTTCTTTTTCGTGGAACCGTCGATCGGCACCGCGCGGGATCTGTGTGACCGGCTCAAGGTCGAAGGGGTAGCCATGATCCCCATGGATCCGACGCGCGTCCGTGCGGTCTTGCACCTGGACGTGTCGACTGCCGACATTGATCGCGCCATCGAGGCGATCACGAGGACCGTCCGTGGGGCCAACCGCTGATCGGATATCCTCGGCGGCCCCATGACTCCGGATTGTTTCGGCGCCATCTTCGACCTCGACGGCACGCTCGTCGATAGTTTCGATGCCCATCTCGTTGCTTGGCAGCGCATGTCGGAACGCCATGGTGTTCCCATCACGCTCGCGCATTTCGAGCGCCACTTCGGTCGTCGAAACGACGCGATGCTGCGTGAAATCTGGAGCGAGGCCGGAGAGGGTCCGCTCAGCGACGCGGACGTCGATCGCCTGGGTCGCGAGAAGGAGTCGATCTATCGAGCGCTGGTCACCGACTCCTTTCCCGTAATGGACGGCGGACCGGATCTGCTGCGCTCGCTGCACACCGATCGTTGGCGACTCGCGGTTGGCTCTTCGGCACCCATCGAGAACGTCGATCTTGCCGTTGATGGAATGGGCTCCCGGTCCCTCTTTCATGCGATCGTCACCGGCGATGACGTCACACGCGGCAAACCACATCCGGAGTGCTTTCTGACCGCTGCTTCGAGGTTGGAATTGCCGCCATCACGCTGCATCGTCCTCGAAGATGCGCCGGCGGGAATCGCGGCGGCGAAAGCGGCGGGCATGTGTTGCGTGGCCATCACGTCCAAAGGCCACCACCCCGAGTCGCAGCGCGACGCGGACCTCATCATCCGTTCTCTTCGCGAACTATCGCCACGACGCCTTTTCGAACTCCTTGAACTCTCTACGCATCGCATTGGGAGCCCGCATCCATGATCGACCCTCGCGTCCGCCGACTCGCCGACGTCCTCATCCGCCATTCGACTCGGCTCGCGAAGGGCGAGCACGTGCTCATCGAGACCTTCGACGCGCCCGAGTCAATCGCGATTGCACTCATCGAGGCGGCTCGTGAGGTGGGCGGAAACCCGCACGTAGAGCTGCGCAACACACGACTCATGCGCTCGCTCAACGAGAGCGCAAGCGAGGACAACCTGAAGACCTGGGCCGCCTACGACCTCGACCGGATGTCCCGCATGCAGGCGTACATCGGCATCCGTGGGGCTGACAACGTCAGCGAAATGGCGGGCGTGAGCGATGAGCAGATCAAGCGGATCGGACGTCTCTACCAGAAGCCTGTGCACTTCGAACGTCGCGTCAACCACACACGGTGGTGCGTCCTTCGCTGGCCCACGGCGAGCATGGCACAACTCGCCCAAATGAGCACCAAGTCTTTCGAGGACTTCTATTTCGACGTCTGCACACTCGACTACGCCAAGATGGACACCGCATGCAAGCCGCTCGCCGCCCGGATGAGCCGCGCCGATCAGGTGCACATCAAGGGACCGAGCGACACCGACCTTCGCTTCTCGATCAAGGGCATCGGAGTCGTTCCCTGTTGTGGCAGCGCAAACATCCCCGACGGCGAGTGCTTCTCCGCCCCAGTCCGCACCAGCGTCAACGGCGTCGTGCACTACAACACTCCGACGATCTACAACGGTGTCTCGTTCGAGAACGTACGGCTGGTCTTCAAGGACGGCAAGATCGTTGACGCCACCGCGGACCAGGGCGGAGATCGCCTGAAGGCGATCTTTGATACCGACGAAGGCGCCCGTTACGTCGGAGAGTTCGCCATCGGCTTCCACCCGTTCATCAAGAGTGCGATGAAGGACATCCTGTTCGACGAGAAGATCGCGGGATCATTCCACTTCACACCGGGGCGGTGCTACGCGGAAGCCGACAACGGCAACCAGAGCGAGATTCACTGGGCCCTCGTATGTTCGCAGCGCGCTGAGCACGGCGGTGGTGAGATTCGATTCGACGGCGAACTCATCCGCAAGGACGGTCTCTTTGTTCCAAGTGATCTGCTCGACTTGAATCCCGATCGTCTCGGACGGCGCTGAGCCTTCCAGCGCCCTCTCCCCACCCTCTGTTCCGTGGCTTCCATGAACGCGTCGATACCCAAACTACTTTCCGTCGTCGTTGCGACCCTTGCGATCGCATCGCTCGCATGGCAATCCGCTCCCAAACCCGACGTGCCGATCGCCTTCCGGGGAGCAACCATTCTTCCTGTGAGCGGACCGCCCATCGAGAACGGAACGTTGCTGATCGAGAAGGGCAGGATCGTCGGCGTTGGAGCCGCCGATCTCGCGATTCCCACCGGTGCAATGATCGTCGACGTCCAGGGCAAGACGATCATTCCCGGGCTGGTCGATACGCACAGCCATGTCGGCGGTATCTCCGGCGCTGACCAATCGGCATCGATTCAACCTGGCGTTCGCGTGATCGATTCGATCAACCCTCGCGACTCAGGGTTCCACCGTGTCGTCGCCGGTGGCATCACGACCATGAACATCATGCCAGGCTCGGGCCACCTGCTCAGCGGGCAGACGACGTATGTAAAGCCGCGCGGTGGTCCGGCGATCGACGATCTGCTGATCCTCGATGACGCGGGTCGACCGATGGGCGGAATGAAGATGGCCAATGGGACGAATTCGCTTGGTCAACCGCCGTTCGCCGGCAGCCGCGCGAAGTCCGCAGCAATGGTCCGCGAGCAGTTCATTCGCGCTCAGGAGTACAAGAAGAAGATTGAGGCGGCTCGCGATCATCCAGAACTCAAACCCGATCGCGATCTCGGCCTCGAGGCGCTCGTCGAAGTCCTTGACGGCACGCGCGTAGTGCATCATCACACCCACCGCTCCGACGACATCATGACCGTTCTCAGGCTGCAGAAGGAGTTCGGTTTCCGGGTCGTCCTGCATCACGTGAGCGAGGCTTGGAAAGTCGCCGACGAGATCGCCGCCGCGAAGGTCCCCTGCTCGATGATCCTCGTCGACTCGCCCGGCGGAAAGCTCGAGGCGAGCGAACTGAAGCTCGAGTCCGCTGCGATTCTCGAGAAGGCTGGAGTCCTGATCGCGTTTCATACGGACGACTGGATCACCGACTCGCGACTCTTCCTGCGGATGGCTGCTCTGGGAGTCCGCGCCGGGATGAGTCGGGAGGCGGCTCTTGCCGCACTCACCATCAACGGCGCCCGCATGCTGGACCTCGATCGTCGCGTAGGCACGCTTGAGTCGGGCAAGGACGCGGACTTCGTCATCCTCTCGGGCGATCCCTTCAGCGTGTACACGAAGGTGGAGCAGACGTGGATCGAGGGCAAGAAGGTCTTTGATCGCAGCGATCCCAAGGATCACCTCTACGCGACCGGCGGCTACGGAGCCGGGCACGATCAATCGCCGTATTTCTGCTGCTTTGGCCGCCTCGGCGGCCAAGCGGCGTCGGCCTCGCAGGAAGGGCAGGAGTGAACATGCCGACAATCACCGTTTCGTTCCGTCGCTCACTTGCTGCTGCAGCGGCGCTCACCGCCACGCTCGCCTGTTCGCTCGCATCCGCAGGGGATACATCGCCGCTGGCGATCCGCGCAAGGACGCTTCACACCATGGGGCCGCTCGGCACCATCGAGAATGGCGTGATCCTCGTGCGCGACGGACGCATCGAACGAGTGGGACCGGCGTCGGAGATCACCGTGCCTGGCGGAATGCGCACCATAGACGCCGCCGTTGCGACGCCGGGACTCGTCGACGCCCGAACCGTAGTGGGGCTTTCGGGCATCTACAACATCCCGCACGACCAAGATCAACTTGAGCGTTCAGCGCCCATTCAACCGGAGCTTCGGGCGATCGACGCGTACAACCCGCGTGAGCAACTCGTCGCCTACGTTCGGAGTTTCGGTGTCACAACCATTCACACGGGTCACGCGCCGGGCGAGCTGATCTCAGGCCAGACCTGCATCGTGAAGACCAGGGGCAACACGATCGAGGAGGCACTCATCACGCCGGTGGCGATGGTGGCAGCGACCGTCGGTCCTTCGGCGCAGAAGGAAGGCGCGAAGTCGCCGGGTACGCGAGCGAAGGCAATCGCAATGCTCCGCGAGGAGTTCCTCAAGGCTCAGGCGTATCTCGCACATCGTGACGCGCCACCGCCAGCGCCGACTGCGACTTCGGCCCCAACCGCTCCGCCTCCACCGCCTGATCGAAACCTGCGCCTTGAAATGCTGGGGCGTGTCCTGAAGAAGGAGCTGCCGCTGTTGGTGACGGCTAATCGTGCACAGGACATCGCGAGCGCCCTGCGTCTTGCGGAGGAGTTCAAGTTCACACTGATCCTCGACTCTGCGGCCGAGTCCTACCTTCTGGTCGACGAGATCAAGCGAGCCGGCGTCCCGGTGATTCTGCATCCGACGATGTGGCGAGCGGTCGGCGAGAGCGAGAACCTCAGCATGGAGACTGCTTCTACGCTTCGAAAGGCGGGCATTCTCGTCGCGATCCAGAGCGGTTTCGAAGCCTATGTGCCGAAGACCCGCGTGATTCTCTTCGAAGCCGCGATTGCCGCCGCCAATGGACTTGGTCCTCAGGCGGCGCTGGCGACAATCACGATTGACGCTGCCAGAATTCTCGGCATCCAAGGTCGCGTCGGCAGCCTTGAACCCGGAAAGGACGCGGACATCGCCCTCTACAACGGCGATCCCTTCGAATACACAACGCAGTGCGTCGGCACGATCATTGAAGGCGAGGTTGTGAGCGACACGCCTCGCTGACGCAGATTGGAACGGCGAGCGTGTGAATCCTCAACGGTGCCGATCGGCAGTACCGTGGAGAAAGGTCAAGGCATCCTGCCCGCGGCGCTCATCGGTGCGATAGATGCCGCGACGAGCGATCGTGGTCATGCGGCTGTCCGTCGAGCGGACCCCTCGCATTTTCATGCACATATGCTCGCCCTCGACGATCACGATGGCGCCCTCGGGGTCAAGGTGGGTCACCAAGGCATCCGCGATCTGATCGGTCAGGCGTTCCTGCAATTGCGGTCGCCGAGCGAAGACTTCCACCGCGCGAGCCAGCTTGGAGAGCCCGACGACGTGACCATGCCGCGGGAGATACGCGACGTGGGCGTGGCCGTGGAACGGCAGCAGATGATGCTCGCACACCGAAAAAAAGCCAATGCCGGTAACGCTGATAAGCTCGTCGCATCGCTGTTCGAAGACCCGCCCGAGATGCGTTCCCGCATCCTGACGGAGCCCAGCAAACATCTCGGCGTAGGCCTTGGCGACGCGACGTGGCGTGTCGATCAGCCCGTCCCGATCGGGTTGCTCGCCGACGGCGATAAGGATTTCCCTGACCGCCCGCTCAATGCGCGGAAGGTCGACATCAGCAGCAGGCACGGTTGTCGTTCGTGGAGACGACAAAGTGGCGCGATCGCCACAGCAGCCAGCGACACAAGCGTCGAGATCTTCGTGAGACGCGATCATAGAACCTCCTGGATTCCCCTCTGAGCGGTCACGCGCGAGGGCGTAACAACTACATCGAGGAAGACTCCCAAGCGGATTCACCGTCGCGTCAGCTCCGATGCATCATGCGTCCGCGTCAGTTCTTGTTGACGCCGTCGGCTGCCTTCTCGATCTCGGCATTGTGCAGTTCGACCTGCTGCTCAAGCGAGCGGGCGTTATTGACCGCCTTGCCTGTGCCCGATCCGCCGCCCCCGAGGACCGGCTGTGACTTTGCGGCTTGGGCCTGAGACTGCGCGGTGGGTTGGTTGATCCGTTCCTCGCATCCTGCCAGCGTCGCCACGATCGAAACTGCCGCCAAAGTCGCAGCCAGCACCGCAGAACGCCGGTGGATGGACTGGACATCGAACGCACGCTTGAAAGTCGGAATCTGCATGGGATCCTCCGGAAGTCTCACCGGATGCTACCGCACTCCGCTGCGTGCGCACGATACGATCCCCGCATTCGCGACGCCTTCGCGTTGCGCAAGTGGAGACCGACCGATGCCCGCTCGAAACTACTTCCCTCGCACCGTGCGGCTGACCGCGCTTTGCACGCTTCTGCTCGCCCCGAACGTACTCGCCCAGAGCACCCCCGATTACACGACCATTCCGGCGGATCCGCACGAGATTGAGCAGAAGCTCACTGCGGCGCACATCACGCTTGCCCAGGCCGTCGCAGCCGCAGAAAAGGCCACCAACGGACATTCGCTCGAAGCCAAGGCGATGACCGCTGGAGATCACCTTCGCTACGAGATCATCGTCTCGTCGCTGGGTATGGAGAAGCGGGTCGTCGTCGACGGCACCACCGGTGCGGTGACGGCGGCGATGCTCACGATCCCCGCCGCGATCGAGAAGGCGACCGCCACCACCACGGGCACAGTCCGCAGCGTGATTTTTGACATGAGGGCTGATCCACCGACGGCGGTCGTCATGCTCTACCACGAAGGAAAGGCTCACAAGGTCGTGCTCAACGCCAACGACGGAAGCTTGATCAGCGACGAAGCGCAGGGCCGCTTCCCTGGAGTGGCGACCGACGGCGAGATGCAGGAGCTGCCCTCCGGACTTCGCTTCATCGAACTGACCGAGGGAACAGGCAAGTCGCCGGAAAGCCCCAACAGCAAGGTGAAGGTGCACTACACCGGCTACCTCACCGACGGAACGAAGATCGACTCAAGCGTTGATCGCGGACAGCCCGCGGAGTTCTTTCTCGGAGGCGTCATCAAGGGCTGGACCGAAGGCGTCGGACTGATGAAGATCGGCGGAAAGCGCAAGTTGATCATCCCCGCGGAACTCGCTTGGGGCGATCGAGGCCGAGCTCCGGCCGTTCCGCCGAAGGCTGCGGTGATCTTCGACATCGAGCTGATCGCTGCCGACGAAACGCCGCCGAATCCAGCGCCGACGCCCGCCGTCGAGCCGCGAACCCCTGGTGCCTCCGGCACCGTTCAGCCAAAGGCGGCGGAGACCGGAAAACCGCAAGGCTGATCTCGAACACCGTGCATGGAAAGGAACGGGCCGCGCATCGCAGGATGCGCGGCCCGTTGTGTCTTCGTTGATTCGAACAGTGCACTCGATGACGTCGCCGACGACGGGCGTCTTTCGAGCGAGCGCGCACCCGGAGGGCGCTCCGGAGCGGCGCAACTGAATCAGTGCCGTGCGACTTCTTCGGCGCCCCTCGCTTCAATCGCGATCACCTTTGCAAGCCGCCTCGCATGCCGTTCCTCTGCGGAATAGCGAGCATCGATGAAGGCTCGCACCATCTCCTCCGCTACGGCCGTACCGATGATCCGACCACCGAGCACCAACACGTTCATGGCGTCATGCTCGACGCCTTGGTGAGCGCTGTAGTGGTCGCTGCAGTTGCCCGCACGAACACCAGGGATCTTGTTTGCTGCGATGCTCGCTCCGACGCCCGATCCGCAGACCATCACGCCACGCTCCGCTTGACCGTGCAGCACCGCGAACCCGACCTTCTCCGCGTAGTCGGGATAGTCGACCGGCTCGGTCGAATGCGTACCGACGTCCATCACCTCATGCCCGAGTGATCGCACAAACGCAAGCAGATGTTGCTTAAGAGGGAAGCCGGCGTGGTCCGATCCCAGAACGAGCTTCATGCGCTGCCTCGCTTGCCATGCCGTTCAAGTTGCTGACGAGCGGCAGCGACGACGGCGTCAACGGTGAACCCGAAATACTTCTGGAGGTCCTTGAGCGGAGCCGACGCACCAAACGTCGTCATGCCGACCACCGCACCGTCGAAGCCGACGTAACGCTCCCAGCCGAGCGACGCGGCCTGCTCAACGGCGACGCGGGCTCGGACCGTCGGCGGAAGCACTACGTCGCGATACGCACCGTCCTGACGTGCGAAGAGACTCCAACACGGCATCGACACCACGCGGCTGCGAACGCCATCGGCCAGGAGCCGTTCGTGCGCCTCAACGCAGAGCTGCACCTCACTGCCCGTGCCAATGAGAATGACATCGGGTTCGGCGTCATCTCCGGCCAGCACGTATGCACCGTGACGAGCGCCGGCGGCGACCGCGAAACGGGTCCTATCAACTACCGGAAGGTTCTGGCGGGAGAGCGCGATCGCGCTTGGTTCGTGCGACATGGTCACCGCGACGCGATAGCACTCAACCGCTTCGTTCGCGTCCATCGGGCGGAAGAGATTCATCCCCGGCATGGCTCGCAGGGAGATCAAGTGCTCGATCGGTTGGTGAGTCGGTCCGTCTTCGCCAACTCCGATCGAGTCGTGCGTAAAGATGTGAAGAATCGGCAGACCCATGATGGCGCTGAGTCGAAGGCTTCCGCGACAGTAGTCGCTGAAGATGAGGAAGCCTGCGGTGAACGGCCTCATGCCGCACAAGGCCATGCCGTTGGCGGCCGCGCACATCGCGTGCTCTCGTACGCCCCAGTGCACATTGCGACCACCGGGATTGTCTCGCGAGATTCCGGTCTCGCCGTCAAGGGTTGTCTTGGTGGACGGCGAGAGATCCGCGCTTCCGCCTACGAGCCATGGGACGCGCTTGGCAATCGCGTTGAGGATCTTCCCTCCGGCGATCCGGGTCGCAACACCCTTCGCATCCGGCGGGAAACTCGGAAGGTTCGCGTCCCAATCGGGAGGCAGCTCGCCCGCAAGAATCAGGTCGAGTTCGTCGGCGAGCTGCGGATAGGCATTGCGATAGCGACCGAAGAGTTCGTCCCAGCGCTCACGCATCGCCGCGCCGCGAGCACCCATCAACTCCGAGAATCGCTCTCGCACTCCTGCAGGCACGAGGAACTTCGCGTCTTCGGGCCATCCGTAAAAACGTTTGGTGTTCCGAATCTCCTCGTCGCCGAGCGGCTCGCCGTGCGCGCTGGCTGTGTCCTGCTTCTTGGGTGCGCCCCAGCCGATATGGCTGTCAGCGATGATCAGCGTCGGTCGGTCGTTTCCCTGCGCCGTGTGATACGCCTTGACCAGCAGATCAATGTCGTTCGCATCGCTCACCCGCAACACGTTCCAGCCGTACCCGAAGAAGCGCGTCGCGACATCATCGGAGTACGCGAGATCGGTCTTCCCCTCGATCGTGATGCGGTTGTTGTCGTAGATCCAGCAGAGGTTCGACAATCGCAGATGGCCCGCCAGCGACGCCGCCTCGCCGGAAATGCCCTCCATCATGCAGCCGTCGCCGCAGATGCTCCATGCGCGAAAGGTGAAGAGGTCGTACCCAGGGCGGTTGTAACGGGCGGCCATCCAACGCGATGCCATCGCCATCCCGACGCTGTTGGCGAGTCCTTGGCCAAGCGGACCCGTGGTGGTCTCGACGCCTGTGGTCATGTGCGATTCGGGATGTCCAGGGCAACGACTGTTGAGCTGGCGAAACGACTTGATGTGATCGAGCGGAACCGCCAGTTCCCCGGTCGGGTGACCGTGCGCATCGAGTTGCGGAACTGCGGCGAGGTGGAGGAGCCCGTAGAGGAGCATCGAGGCGTGACCGTTCGACAGCACGAAGCGGTCGCGATCAAGCCATCGCGGCGATGACGGGTCGTAGCGCATGACGTGCTGCCAGAGCGCGTAGGCGACCGGTGCAAGCGCCATCGGCGTGCCGGGATGCCCGGAATCGGCGGCTTGCACAGCATCCATCGCGAGCGTGCGGATCGTGTTGATCGCCAGGGCGTCGATCGCCGGAATGTCGAACGCTGTTCCGGCGCGGATCGGATGCGAGTCTGCCGGAGCGGAGGGTGGACTTGAGGCGATAGTCACGTGCGGTTTCCCATCGAAAGAGGGCGAAACCGAATGATAACGAACCCCTGCGGATGCACCGACGACGCGTGGGGCCGTCAACCTCGAACCGCTCAGCGGCCCCATGCACCGAGAAGGATCGCGAGATCCGCTGAACCCACTACGCCGTCATTGTCGAGATCGAGATGTCGCTGTAGCGGATCAACGGCTCCCCACGCCCCAAGCAGTATGGCGAGATCGCCGCTTCCCACCGAGCCGTCGCCGTTCACGTCTGCCAAGGCTGGTGCTGTAATCGTCAGTCGTTGGTTGACCGCCACGTTGTTCAGCACGGTTGTGTAGCCGCGTGCCCACTCGATTCGCAGTTCGTCGACGACCGAAGCGGCGCCCAATCCGAAATGAAGCATCAATTCGCTTGAACCGAGATAGCCGTTACCCCCATCGAGGACCCGCACGATCTTCGTACCGCCAACTTTCGCGATCGCCTTCGAACCGTAGCCGAATGGCGTGATCGTCGGATTCGATCCTGGCCGCAGATCAAGCTCAAGCCACGCGGAACCGACGCCAGGGGCCGGGGTCGAGTCGTTTCTGTAAAGTTTCAGTGGACCTTGGTTGTAGTACATCGCGATGTCGAGATCGCCGTCGCGGTCAAAGTCGAGGTACACGGGGGTGCGTCCGTCTTTGGCCAAGAACATCGCGCTGACTGCCGCGTCACGCGTGAAGGAGCCGTCACCGTTGTTACGGTAGTAGTACTCCGGTTCGTCAGCCCATTCCGCCGAGTTCCGACCGTTCATCTCGAACATAACGAGCCATCCATCACAGTCGAAGTCCCCGGAAACGACTCCCCATCCCCAGCCTCCATCGTCGACACCGAGCGCGATGCTCGCCTCTGAAAAAC
>JBBQCR010000079.1:0-11565 GCA_038318935.1 Phycisphaerales bacterium | reverse complement strand
AGCCAGCGCATGGAACTGCAGGAACGGCTGAGAGCGGCGATCGACGCCGAGAACTACGAACTTGCGTCGATCCTCCGCGATGAGTTGCGGATGCTTGAGTGAGACGGATCAGGGACGTGGGCCGCGCGTGACGATGCACGGAACCGCCAATTGCGCCCGAAGGAGTGTGCGCCCAGCGGGTACTACGGACTGCTCAAACGAGTCTTACTTCTCCTTCGGGAACACCACGAAGATGGTCTCTTCGCGTCCCTCTCGCACGACAACAGCCTGCGCCTCGTCGCCGAGGTCCTGGGTGCGCAGCAAGGCGACGAACTCCTCGCGATTCTTGACCGGCTGCTTCGCCCACCGGATCAGTTTGTCACCGACCTTGAACCCCGCCTTGGCGGCAACGCTTCCGTCGGTCACTTCGATGATCTCGACGCCGCTGCCGTCCTCGGCCTCGCGGCTCCGCACGCCGAGTCGCACCCGCATCGGTTGTGGGCGCATCGGTCCGGCGTTGGCGTCGAACTCGAATCGTTTCGGCCGCTGCGCCGCATCGAGCGCCATATCGCGGAAGAGCCACACTGACTTCACTGCTGATTCGCGATTGATCAGGTCGCTCACGTCGTTGGGCGTGTGATAGTCCTTGTGCTTGTTGAAGTCGGCCAGGATCGCGAAGACCGCGGGGACGCGTGCGTCCATGAAGCTCTGGTGGTCGCTGCCGCCCGGGTCCGGAGCCTTGGTGGCAATGACGGTAAGGCCGTACGCCTCCTTCGCCTTGGCGTAGATCGGCTCGGCCCATTCGTGCATGCCGATGCCGGTGCCCGTCCCCGAGACTTCCAGCCGATCGTCCATGATGCGGCCGATCATGTCGTAGTTGAACATCAGGACGTGCTTCCCGATCGGGAAGAACGGATGCTGGGCGTAGTGACGACTGCCGTTCAGTCCGCTCTCTTCGGCGCTGAAGGCGATAAAGAGAATGGAACGAAGCGGAGCGTCGGCGGGAAGCTTGGCGTATTCCTTGGTGAGCATCTCCGCGAGCATCATGATGCCCGCCGAGCCCGACGCGTTGTCGTCGGCGCCGGGATGCAGGGCGCCTGGACCGGTGCGCGAGCCGAACTCACCGTGACCCAAGTGGTCGAGGTGACCGCCCATCACAATGATCTCGTCCTTGAGCGAACCGCGCCCGGGGAGTAGACCGACGACGTTCTCCGCGAGCACCGGCTTGGTTTCCGCACTCACCGCAAGGTGCACCTGTGCGTTCGTGAGCGGCACCACGGTGCCCGCGTCGTCGGCAAGAGTGCGCAGCGCCAGCAGCGATCGCTGCTGAGGATCAGCCAGTCGCACCAGCGTGTCGGCTGCTTCGGGCGACATCACTAGGACCGGCGCCTTGGACATCGTGCCACCCGGCATCCGCAGCGACTTGATACGCGGATCATCGGCTCCGGGTGTGTTGACGACGATGATCGCTCCTGGGTTGCGGGCGGCGACGTTCGCGAACTTGCCTTGGAAACCCGCAGCAGGGGACCAACCGTTCTCGCTCCACTTGCTCTTGTTCTCGGCGGTCATCGGCTCGAAGCGGAGGAGGACGGCGATCTTGCCCGTCAGATCGACATCGCCGTCGCCCTTGAACGTCATGTACTGCTTGTCGGGGTTGTTGATGCCATAGCCCACGAAGACGAGCTCACCGGTGACATCACCGCCGGTCCCCAGCGTCGAAAAGTTGTAGTCGGTGCCCGCCGCGAACTCGCGGGTCTGGCCCGCAGCTCCGGCGCTGAAGGTCTGGTTGCTGAAGGATGTCGTTCCGCCCAGCGCGAAGGGTTGGCGATACGAGGGTGCTCCCGCGACGGTAGTCGTGGGTGGTTGCAGCCCGGCTCGCCGGAAGCCCCACTCCACGAAGTCCATCGCCTGCTCCATCCCCTTCGTTCCGGGAAGGCGACCGTCCATCCACGGGCTGGCGAGAATAGTCAGGTACTCGTTGAAGGTGCGGACATCCTCCGGCAGAGCGCGGAGAAACTCGTCGAGCCGCGGCATCGTCGCGGTCTCGGCGATGGCGGTCTCCTTCGGGACGGTCTTTGGCGAGTCCTGAGGCGCCGCGACTGGAGCCATGGCCAGTGCTAGGCCAAGCCCCCGGCCTGACCCCAAATCCATTCCGAGCGGAAGTCCGATCGCAGCGAACGCGAGTGGGCAGAGAGCGACGATCAGACGGCTGCGATACGACACGGACAGTCCCCCCATGGAAGGATCACCATACGAACAGACGTGTGTTCTACCTTCGCATAGGCTGGTTCGCTGCGATGCTCTCGCGGTCTTGCCGAATTCAGGTTCTTTTCCTCGGCGTCGTCCTCATCGCGATCGTCGTTGCGTTCGCGTCACCCTGCGCTGTCTCGGCAGAGCTCCATCCGCAGGACGGTCCGCACGTCGACCTGCGATTCGAGCTTCGACAGGACGCGCTGATCGCTGATGTCGCGATGAATCTGGTGTTCCTCGACTTCATGATCGAATCGCAACGCGAGCAGGCCGACCACCTGGAACTCTCCGAGTTGAAGGCGATGGAGGGGGCGCTGCTCGCTCGCATGCGCGAGGTCTGCGCCATCACGGCGGATGGGATTGCGATCCGACCATCGTTGCAGGCCTTGGCGATGAACGAGCCGGACGAGTCGCTGCTTCCGCTCTTTCCGCAATCCGGGATGCGCGGGCTGAAGAAGATCCGATTCCAACTCGTCTATCCGCTCTCCACGTCACCGAAGGCGTTGGGAATCGTCTGGAGCGTCTATCCGCCGGATGAACTCTCGACGCTCAATCCGCGGCCACCCTTGGTGCTCGCAGCCGAACTCACGGCCGAGGGCGTGCGCACGCAATTGGAGTTTCGAACGGAAGAGCCCGAGTTCACATGGCACTCGACTCCCGGTGGATTGCAGACTCGTTTGCTTGGCGTGCCCGCACCTGCCACTCGCGCCATTCGCTCCGTGTCACTGCTGGCGCTCGCGTGTGTCTTCGCGGCGGTGCCTTTCGCTTGGAGAGCATTGCGACGGCGGCCGCGCGGTGCGGCGATCGCGGCGAGCCTCGGATTGTGCGTGGCGGCTGCGGCGTCCGGGTTCTGGATGCCGGTGCTGCGCGTCGACATCGCCGATCCGTTCGCGGCTTCGCAGCAACTCCCAACCGTGGACGAAGCGAAAGCGATCTTCGATCCGTTGCACGCCAATCTCTACCGGGCGTTTGATTTCGCGGACGAGTCAGCGGTCTACGACGCCCTTGCGCTGAGCGTGGACGGGCCGTTGCTTGAGAACCTCTATCTCACGATTCATCGCAGTCTGGTGATGCAGGAAGAGGGCGGTGCCGTCAGTCGCGTGCGCAACGTGCGCCGCGTTGCGGTCGACGTTGACTCGATCGGGTTTCTTTCGTCGGTACGCGAGAAGGAATCGCCGAGCTTTGTCGTGCAATGTCGCTATCAGGTGGACGGACGAGTGACGCACTGGGGCCACTCCCACGACCGCACGATCGAATATCTCGCGCGCTACACGATCGTTGCTGGTACCGCGGGTTGGCGCATCGCAGCGGCGGATGTGCTCTCGCAAAGCCGCATCGACGGCGTCGTGCCGGATGTCACGCCGAAGCGCAACGACGGAACGTTCGATCTCTAGAACACGCGCGTATTGGTCACGGCGCGCTGCGATGCCACAGCGCCGAAGACCAAAGGATGAAAACCAAAGAGGATCAATACAAAATCGCCGAACCCCGGATGAGCTCGTGAGAGCGTCCGGGGTTCGGCGGCAAGGAGAGGAGATTGCGTGGTTCAACCTGCCGATTGAACCGGTGGTGTCCTTCGTACTCGGATCGACGGTAACTGCTGGGTTTCCAAGGAGGAGAGTCGGAAAGTCAGCAGAGAGGGGTGTCGATCCGAGAACATGTACGCGACACCGCACTATCTGTTCCATCCAACGCACGATGTCGTTCGCGATTCCGCATCAATGCAGCAAAATTCGTAGCCGAGTTGGATGAGTCAGTAGGTCGATACCGGCTGATCCGGCGGTCACCGCCGTCGCAGGATGGCCACGCAGTCGTGCAGCGACCTGTCAAAAGGCACTTCACGGTCGATTTCGAGCCAGTAGTCGTG
Source organism: Phycisphaerales bacterium (assembly GCA_038318935.1). Lineage (GTDB taxonomy): Bacteria > Planctomycetota > Phycisphaerae > Phycisphaerales > SM1A02 > JAEUIT01. Next base: position 7,469 of record JBBQCR010000079.1, on the reverse strand, counting down.
CGTGGCGACATGTTCCAGCCGCGGGTCGCTGGCGAGCAACCGGGCGAATTGGGTGTTTGTCCACGTGCGGAAACTCCACGTCGTCTCGAACCGTTGGACTTCGCCCCGCTCTGTCACGGTCAGGCGGCTGCGCATAGGAATTGAACGTGTTTTCGGATCGGGCACGCCGTGCCGGATCGCCGCGACGACCTCCACCCCACTCCGGGAGGCCACCCACCGCTCGTGTATCGGTCGGCTGCGTCGCTTCTGCGTGAGGTGGACCGCGAGGGCGTACACCCCGCCCGGAAGCAAGGCGTCGGCGATTCGCCGCAGATGCTCCTCCGCTTCCTGTTCACGAGCGACGTATTGAAAGCTCGAGACCAGGCAGAACGCGCCAGCGAAGCGTCCGCGGACTCGGAAGTCGTCGAACCGCCCGAGTCGCAGGTCACCTTCCACCCGGCGCCGAGAGAGTCGGGATCGAGCGAACGCCAACATGGCCTCGCTGGCATCGAAACCGCTCATCCGCCATCCGCGTCTGCCGAGTTCGGCGAGCAGCCGGCCGCTGCCGCAGGCGGGCTCCAGCAGCCGCTTCGACCGCCGGGCTGCTCCAACGGCGTAGCGATCGATCATCGCCTCGAGGAAATCCGCCTCCACGCGGGTCTCGTCGTCAAACACGATGTCGTAGAAGCGGGGGGCCGCATACCAATCGAACGGCTTCCAGGCTTTGGAACGGGGTGGAGGTGCGGTCAGCGTTCGCGCGGCAGCCATCCATGCACCCTACCCCAAGACTCTCAACGAGGCTCTTGGCCCGCTCCAACGCGCCGGAGACCGAGGCGAAGAGTTTCTGCATTCTCGGAAGTTCATGGTTGACGCGGGGGGACCCTCGGGTGACACTCGATTTGTTGAAGTTGTCTGCCGCGACGTCAACGCCACCGGGACCCGCAAGGGCCTCTCAGTGGGGGTGTGCGGATCGCTCGGTCGCTGGCTTCGGTCGCATCGAACGACTCGCCTGAAAATGTGGGGGGACCGGGTGCGGACGCAAGGAGCCCGCACCCGGTTTCGTTTTTGGGTTTCGTTTTGGGTTTCGTTTTGGGTTTCGTTTTGGGTTTCGTTTTTTGGGTTTCGTTTTTGGCGGCTTCGCCGAACGCACAGACGCATCGCCGTCGTGACGTTCACCCGTCGTGACGAGCAGCCCGTACATTTCGCCGCAATGACGCTGCTCACCCTTGCCCTGAACGGGGACATCAGCGGGACAATCGCGGCCATCGCCGGAGGTCAGGACGGTGGTTGGGTGATGACTCCCACTCGCCTCTTGGGCCGGCTTCATCCGCTGCTGCTGCATTTTCCGCTGGCCTTGGTGTTCGCGGCCGCCGCGGTCGAACTTGTCCGGCTTGTCCGTCGTGACGCCGGGCCATCCCAAGCGACGCCGCAACTCCTTCTTTTCGCAGCGTTGACCGCCGTTGCGACATCGATCGCGGGTTGGCTGAATGCCTCGTGGGAGTATGCCGGAGATCCGAGCCTCCTCCTTGATCGCCACCGCTGGTTGGGAACGATCGCGACGGCGCTGCTGATCGCCGTCGCGTGGATCTCCCATCGGGCAGCCCGGGCCAGACCGTTTGATTCGGTCCTGACCGCGCAGCGGCTTGGGGCAATCGCTGCAGCCCTCCTCGTTGCGGTCGTTGGTCATCTCGGCGGTGAACTGGTGCACGGGGAAGGCTACGTGCTGAAAGGACTGTGGCAGCGAGTCGGTTCGGCAGCCGGCGCGGACACCCAACCGGTTCGGGTCGCGGCGCCTCGTGCGCCCGACGGCGCGACCGAGGAGGAACGACTGTATTGGGAGACGATCCGTCCGATCTTCGTCGCCCGCTGCGCCGAATGTCACGGTCCCAGCAAACAGAAGGGGGGACTCCAACTCCTTCCGATCGAACGGGCATTCGACGGGCCGCGTGACGAATGGTCGATTGCAGCCGGCTTCCCCGACGGCAGCGAACTCGTGAAGCGACTGCTTCTCCCGCGCGAGGACGCCGACGCGATGCCGCCCAAGGGCGATGGTCTTTCGCGCGAGGACATCAACGCGATCCGCGAGTGGATCCGAGCCGGGGCCTTCGCACCCGAGAGAGAACCGACCGACGATCTCGGGGAAGCGTCGGACTCGACGACAACTCTCTCACCAGCCGCGGAGGACAACGCTCCACTCCGCGATCCCGACGCGGTTGAGCGCGCGATCATCCACGCGCGATCGCGCGGGGCGAGCGTGAACCCGCTCTTTGTCGGTGCGACAAGCTTCGACTGCAACGCGTCACGGGCGACCCCGAGTTGGAGCGATGCAGACCTCGAGGGCATCCACGGTCTCTGCGAGGCTCTGGCCAACTTGAATCTCTCGCACACCGCGGTGACCGACGAGGGATTGCTCGCGCTGCCGCCGCTTCCTCGTCTGGAACGCATCCGACTTGATGGCACGGCGATCACCGATCGCGGACTCGACGCGCTGCTGGCGTCGCCAGGACTTATTTCGGTGAACATCGTCGACACCGCGATCACCGACGCGGGACTCGACCGACTGCTCGATCTCGACGGACTCCGACAAATCTACGTCTGGCGGTCGAAGGTCACCAGCGAAGGTATCGCCGCGGCGAAGCTGTTTCGGCCGGATATCGAGATCATTGGCGATGCCCCGCCAACCCCGCAGCCCTGATGTCGCGGCAGCCGGTATCGTGCGTGAGGTCCTTCCGATCACCGCGAGTTCATCCAATGCAGCAACCCCAGCAGTTCTCCCGTCGCACGTTCGTCCGCTCTGCCGCTGGCATCGTCGCGCTCGCCCCCTTCGCGCGAGCGTTCGGCGACGATCCTGCGCCGATCATGACTGGCAGCGGAGAACATCGATACCGCGTGCAGCATGACTGGCTCGTGCCGCCAGCGCAGTTGAAGTGGGGCGATACGCACGGACTTGCCCAGGACAGCCGTGGCCGGATCTACGTCTCGCACACTGTGCATCCGACGAGCGAGTTGAAACACGCGATCGTGGTCTTCGAGAAGGATGGCACGTTCGTCACGAGCTGGGGCGATCGCTTCGCCGGCGGCGGGCACGGTCTCGATCTCCGTTCCGAGGGCGGTGAGGAGTTTCTCTATCACTGCGACGTCAATCGTCGCAAGATCGCCAAGACGAAACTCGACGGCACGCTGGTATGGGAGTTCGGCGCCCCGACGCAGGCCAAGCTTGGAGAGACGATGTGCTACGCCACCGACGCCGATTGGAACCCGACCAACATCGCGTTCGCGCCGGACGGCGACATTTTCGTTGGCGATGGCTACGGCAAGAGCTTTGTGCATCGCTTCACCAAGGACGGCCAGTGGAAGTCGACGCTCGCCGGTCCGGGGTCCAACAAGGGCGAGGTGCAATGTCCGCACGGACTGTGGGTCGATGCCCGCGGTCCGGAGCCGCTGCTCGCGGTGGCCGATCGCGGCAACCATCGCATCCAGTACTTTTCCCTTGACGGAAAGCACATCAGCTTCGTCACGGAAGGCATGCGGCAACCCTGCCACTTCAAGGTGCGAGGCGATCTCATGCTCGTCCCCGATCTCTCGAGCGTGGTCACCATTGTCGACAAGGACAACAAGGTGGTGACACACTTGTGCGACGGCGATCCGAGTGCGTTGCGGGACGTGCCGCGCGAGCAGTTCATTCCCGGGAAGTTCGTCCATCCGCACACCGCGACCTGGTTGGCGGACGGTTCGATTCTCGTCGCCGAGTGGGTGCCGATCGGCCGCATTACGCGGCTGGTCAAGGCCTGATCGGTCGTCGCAGGTTGGCACCGCCGCGACTCGTGCGCGCACGCTGCCCATTACCATGCCGTCATGCCCAACGTGATTGTTCTTGGTGCCGGCATGGTCGGCTCCGTCATCGCATCGGATCTCGTGACCGACCGCGCCGTCAAGGTCACCATCGCGGATCGCTCGCCGGTGTCGCTGGCCCGCGCGAAAGAGCGAACCGGAGGTCGCGCGAAGATCGTCGAGGCAGATCTTGGTGATCGCGGCGCGTTGCAGCGGCTGATCGTTGGTGCTGACCTCGTCATTGGCGCGCTTCCAGGTGTCTTTGGACTGATGGCGCTTGAGACCGTCGCCGCAAGCGGACTTCGCTACTGCGACATCTCGTTCATGCCGGAAGACTTTCTCCCGCTCCAGAAGTTCGCGAAACGCAAGGGCGCGGTCTGTGTCGTCGACTGTGGCGTCGCCCCCGGTATGTCGAACATGCTGGCCGGATGGGGTGTCGAGCACCTCGACCGGGCGGAGCGTGTCGACATCGCGGTTGGCGGCGTCCCGCGGCATCGCCACTGGCCCTTCGAATACAAGGCCGGCTTCTCGCCGGGCGACGTGATCGAGGAGTACGTGCGTCCCTCGCGAGTTGTCGAGCACGGGAAGATCGTGGTCAAGGAGGCGCTCTCAGAACCCGAGCTCATCGAGTTCGAGGGCATCGGGACGCTCGAGGCCTTCAACACCGACGGTCTTCGTAGTCTCGCGACGACGCTCAAGGTGCCGCACATGCGGGAGCGCACGATGCGCTACCCTGGACACATCGAACTCATGCGCGTCTTTCGGGCCACCGGACTCTTCGGCATGGAGGAGATTGACGTGAACGGCGTGAAAGTGCGGCCGCGCGATCTTCTCGCGAAGCTCCTCTTTCCGAAATGGACGTATGCGGAGGGTGAGGAAGACCTGACTGTCATGCGCGTCATGGTCGAAGGAACGCTTGATCGCGCGCCCACCAGGCTCACCTGGGATCTGCTCGACCGATTCGATCCCGCAACCGGATTCACAAGCATGTCGCGCACCACCGCGTATCCATGCACCAGCGTGGCCCGGATGCTGCTTGATGGAACCGTGCGCGATCCGGGCGTTCATGCACCGGAACGGATCGCGACGCGGAAGGGGATCCTCGCGCGCGTGCTCAAGGATCTCAGCGCCCGTGGCATCGAGTATCGCGCTCATGTCGAACGGCTTGCACCACCAGCACGGCGACGATCCACGTCGAAAGCCTGAGTAGCGCATGGCAGAGACGCTCGATCATCTCGCGCTCAAGCGACTCGCCGTTGCGTGGCTGTGGCGACTTGGATGTCGTGTCGTCGCGACCGAGGTGCAGTGTCCGATCGGACGGTATCGCATTGACGTCGCTGGCTGGTTCGATCGCCCGTTGGACGGTGTCCTTGAGCGAGTGGCAAGCCAGTCGGCCTCGCTGTGGGCGATGCCCGACGCGGCGCGACGATCTCGGGCCAAGGGCGCCGAGGGTTGGCGCACGGTGATCATCGAGTGCAAGCAGGCCCGAGCGGATTTCCTCCGCGATGGCGGCGATCCCGAGACGCTCATCGCCGAGCGCGAACGTCTGCAAGCCCGGCGGCGCGAGATGGAAGAGACGAAGGTCAAGCGGTTCGAGCCGTCCTTGCGCAAGGAGGGCTCGTCGCTCTTCTCCGAACTTGACGAGTGGGACTTCGCCAACAGCAAAATGGCGAGCTATCGCACGGTGCTTCGCGAGCTGCAACGAGTGGACGAGTCGTTGTACGGCCAAACGAAGTTCGCTCGATTTGCACGCTATCGCCTCGCCGATCGATTGATTCTGTTCGCGCCCGTCGGCATGATCCGGCCGCGCGAGATGCCGAGCGAGTGGGGACTCGTCGAGTGCCATCGTCGGCCACTACGGAAACGCAAGGAGGACTTTGCTCTCGGCGTCGATCCGCTCGCCGATCTGCCGCTGCGCGAGACCATTCACGCGCCGGCCCTTGCGAGTCATCCTTCGCGGCGCGAGCGGCTCTTCCGCACCATCGCCATCGCCGCCAGCCGCGAGGCCGTGCGGCGCATCGCCCCGGACGCGCTCACCTCGCCGCAGACGGGTCACGAGCCGCCCGCCTCCCCGTCGCTCGATGCAATGGATTCACTGGATAGGTGACGAGAGGGATTGAGCCTGCGCGACCTTCGCGGATCAGGGCCACCATCGCGTTCCGGCAAAACGCGAATACCATCCCTCCCAACAACTGCCGCCGCGTTCTACCCCTACGGTCGAACCTCCGAAGCGACGCTCAAGGAGACTGCATGCTCGTCATCCGCGGACTCGTGAAGATTCACCCCGGTCCCGTCGCCGCGCTGCGCGGGGTCGATCTTGAGATCGGTGAAGGACTGTTCGGCCTGCTCGGTCCCAACGGCGCTGGCAAGAGCACGCTGATGAACGTCCTTGCCGGACTGACCGAGCCGACGGCGGGAAGCGTCACGCTGGACGGCGTTGACATCGTGCGCGATCCACAGGCCATGCGATCGCGGCTGGGCTACCTCCCGCAGGACTTCGGGTTTCACCCGGACCTCACGGGGAGGGCGATGCTGGAACTGCTCTTGAAGCTGAAGGGCGTCACCGGCCCCGACGGTCGTCGCACGCTCGCCGAGCAACTGCTGGATCGCGTCAACCTTCGTGACGCGATGAAGCGAAAGGTCGGCGGCTATTCGGGTGGCATGCGGCAGCGACTCGGGCTCGCTCAGGCCATCGCGGGCAATCCTCGCGTCCTGATCGTCGACGAACCGACCGCCGGACTCGATCCCGAGGAGCGACATCGTTTCTATCGCCTGCTCGCTGAAATGGGCTCAAAACGGATCGTGCTGCTGTCGACGCACATCGTCGAGGACATCGCCACGCTGTGTCCGCGACTCGCGGTGATCCGCGGCGGCGAAGTGGTCGCAGACACCACACCGACTTCGGCCCGCGGTGCGATCGACGGCGAAGTCTTCGAAGGATTCGTTCCCGATCAGGAGTTGGCGACTTTCGCGCAGCAGTACCGCGTCCTCTCGGCGGTACTCGTCGAAGGTCGCACCAACCGCGTGCGGATCCACCGCGGCCACGGACATGTGCCGCAAGGATTCATCGCGGTGCCGGCGACGCTTGAGGATGCGTATCTGGTGTTGATGCGCACGCCAGTCTCGGAAGTTCCGGGAGGTCTTCGCAAGGCCACCGTCAGCGTCGGAGCCGTGGCATGAGTGTTCCTCGAAGTGGAAGCATCACGAGAATTGGGAGCTTGGCTTGGAGCGAAATTCGTCTTGCATGGCGACGCCCCATCTACGTTGTCCTGCTTCTCATTCTCGCGCTGATGTCCCTGGGCTTCGTGCTCGGCGGCGTGCGCATCTCGACCGGCTCCGTAGATACCGGCGGAGCGAAGGCGTGGATCAACAGCGAGTTCAATCTCGCATTCGTCGACATCGCGCTGCTCTCGCTGGTGCTGCCGTTCTTCGCCTCGGTTGCGGCGGGCATGACCATCCTCGGCGACGAGGACCGGAAGTTCGACCGCATTCTGCATTCGACGCCGCTTGGGTTTCTTGAGTACGCGACGGCCCGATTTCTCGGTGCGGTGGTCCCGATCGCCCTGGTCCTCTTCGTCTGGATGTTGATCCAGATCGGGCTCTACGAGTTCTGGCCGCTCGACAACGCCACCGAAGTGCGAGGTCCGTTCGATCTGCTG
>JBBQCR010000078.1:0-11649 GCA_038318935.1 Phycisphaerales bacterium | reverse complement strand
AACATCCCTCACGACAATTGTAACTGCGCCCGCAAAGTGTCAGCACGAGCGACGTGTTAGTCCGACCATCGTTCGCAGACTGAGCGCGGCGACAGTCACGACCTACTTGACGGCGTACGCCTCCCGCTCGAAGCGGTTGTCGCGGTACGGATCGCGCCCACTGGCCCAGGCAGCGAGCGAACTCGCTCCGTATGCCGGCAGGAAGAACGGGCCCCACCGCCCGTATTGCCGCACGTGAATTCGCTCGTGTCGTCGTGTGCAGGCGTGCGCGGCCTCAGTCTCCGCGAAGACGACATGCCCCAGCGTCATGGCCAACGTTCCGCCAGCGAGCGGCGTCCGAGCAAGCAGCCAGCCAACGACCTTGCCCCGAACCTCTATCGCACCGTCCACAACTCTCGCCCGGGCGCCGAACGGCGCGAGGGCCGCGAATGCGACAAGCGCCAGCGCCGAATTCGGCGCTGCCCAGACATATCGAAGAGGGGTCGTGAATCCCATCCTAGTTGCTTCTGCTTAACGGTTCCGAGCTGTGCTGCGCGCAGCGGCGTGCAGCCGACGACAAGAGTCGTCGCGTGAATCGTAACTGCACGCCGCCGCGTGTCCAACCAAGCGAGGTGTTAGCCGGCGCCGTCAATGGATCAGCTTGCCGACGAGCTGTACCAGCGCCCCGAGGAGCAACAGGACGAAGCTGATCCGGATGACGATACGTAGCGGTAACCAATCCGACTTGGACACGAGCGGCTCGTTTACGCCAGCCCGCCGCTGAAGGAGGAGGGTCAGCGGGAAGAGTATGACCAGACCAAGGATGAGGCAGCTCCCCAAGATCCAAGCGGCTGCGGCGGCGCCGAACGCCTGCAGGAGCTCTTGTTCAGTCCATCCGTTGAGTAGCTGTATCAGCCTGCAGAGCAGTAGACCGAGCAGTCCGACCGAAACGAGGACGCCGCTCGCGAGCCCGACCACCCTGTGCGCTGTCCATTTCGAACTCATTCTTTGGCTGCCTAACAGGCTGATGAATTTCCAACTCCACACGACCGATTCTCGCATCTTTCGATCGCTCGCGCGCGTCACGATCGAAACATCAATCGCACCAGCTCCTCTTTCTTCGGCATCACCACGCCGACCCGGCCGGAATTCCGTCAGCTTGGCGCGAGGAGCCGTCTCGTCCTCACCAAGTTGTATGCCGCCGCTGCCATCGTGAAGTGTTGTGCGATCTTCCAGCGCTCGACATGCCTTGCCCGCCACAGTCCCGCGACGCGCTTCACCCAACCAAACGCTTCCTCGACGAGTTTCCGCTTTCGCTGGCTCGTGTCGAAGTCTCGCTTGGAGACCGCGTACCGTCCGAGCCACCGCGCTCGCGAGCCTGCGTCGTGCGGCTCGATCTTTCCCTCGCGGATCGCCACGTGCGGTGTGATCGCTCGCTTCCTCAGTTCCAGCAGGAACTCGCCGCTGTCGTAGCCCTTGTCCGCGCCCAGGGTCAGCGGCCGGCACCGGTGCGATCGGCGCATCCCATCGATCATCTCCAGCGCCGCGTCGCGTTCGGCCCGCCCCGTTGCCTCGCGCACGCTGACCGCGACGATCAGCCCGTTACGGTTTTCCGATATCGCATGGCCGGTGTGCGACAGGAGCGCGGGCTGCGCGTAGCCCTTCCTATAGAGTCGGGCGTGGGGGTCCGTCGCCGAGCGGTGCGTCGCGTTGGTGCGGCGCTCACCGCGGAAGTCGACGCTTGCGTTGCGCCCGCCGCCGGGGAACTGCGCGTCGTCGTCGCGATCCGATGCGATCCTGGTCGCCTCATTCTCGATCCGCTTAAGACTCTTCAGCGACGCGTGGCTCTGGATGAGAGTGCCGTCCACGGTGAAGTGGTCGTCGCTTGCGAGGCCCGCGTCACGGATCATGTGCACGACGCCATCAAAGAAGCGCTGCACGAACCCGTGCTCCTCACGCCGCTCGCGGTTATGCGGGAAGACGGTGTGGTGGAACGCGTCCTCGGCGGGATCCATGTCGAGGAACCAGCGAAAGAGAAGATCGGTGTCAATCCTCCGGCAGAGCTCGCGTTCGGAGCGCACCGAGTAGATCGCCTGAAGAAGCATCGCCTTGAGGATGCGCTCTGGCGGGACGCTGGGCCGGCCCGACGAGCAGTACGCAGCGGCGAACGCCTGCGTCATGCGGCGCAGCTCCTCATCGACCATGCGTTTGATCGGACGAAGCGGATGGTCAGACGGGATCCGGCTCTCGAGGTCGATGGCGAAGAACATGCCGCGTTGGGATTCAGGTTTGCCACGCATGCGGATACATTCGCGCGATTGGGGGAGGCGGATGCGCTTTCGTTGAGAAATTCATCAGCCTGTTAGACATCTTCGCGCGAGATGAAGAGCGGGCGTTCCGACATCGCTAGATCGACCATCGCGCGGATCCCAGCGTTGCGAACGGAGTCGAGATCGCGCACGTCTCCGGAGTGTCCCAGCCAAAGAAGGTGCGGCTTGATCTGACGCATCGCTGATTTCCGTCCGGCTCGGCCTAACGACCCATGAGCTGTGCTGCGGCCACAACGGCGGCCGCAGGAGGCGAAGCCTCCGAAGGACGCGTGACGGCCGCCGCGGCCGTCAGCACTAGCGAACTGTTAGGCGGGCCGGCCTTGGTCCGGCGATCGCCCCAGCAGCTGGTCGACTGACAGCCCAATGTCGCGGGCGATCTTACGAATCAGCGAGGGAGCGATGTCGCGGGAGCCGTGGAACGGCAACGTGGTTCCCCGGCCGTCAGCATGTCGGTATTGGCGATGAGAGCCGCGGCTCCGAACGCATTGGAAACCGAGTCGGACGAGGTGCGCCTCGACCTCGCGCGGTTTGAGTACCGGCGTGTCCCCCACCTTCAGGCGACCTTGAGTTGTTCGGTTCCGACGAACTGCGACTCGAGCTTGGGATCGCCGTCTTCGAGGAGCATGGCCACAACCTCAGCGAGATTCGCCCGGAGTTCCTCGATGGAGTCTCCCTGAGAATGCGCCCCCGGCCAGCCTGGGACGTATCCGACGTAGACCCCCGTCTGCGCGTCGCGTTCGATCACCGCCGTGAAGGACTTCATAGCCATCAGTCTACCTCGCTGATCGCGATCCGCGAACGCCTTGGGGACGACTTCGCCAAGAAGATCTTCGGGCGGCGCGGATCGGCTCCACCTAACGGCTATCGAGCTTAGCCGCACGACACGTGCGGCCCGACACCGTCGGCCTCGCGATGATGTTAACCCGCACGTGCCGTGTCGGCTTGAGCGAACTGTTAGGGGGCAGTCGCCGCAGCAGCACGATGGAGCCGCCGATCGCGACGCTTTCCCCGACGCCGCCGCAGTTTGCGCCGCAGGAACCGTCGAGCGGAGAGTCGTCACCATTCGTCGCCAGCTAAATCGGCGGCGGCGGGTCTGAAGACGCCGACCGGCGGCGGAGTCGGAGGACAGCGTGACCCCGAAGGAACGGAGACCGACGCGGTTGGCGAGATCGCATCCGACCTGAGGAACGCCCGCGCCGTGCATGCGGAAGCGAGGCGTCGGAAGGCACTGCCGCCGCCCGCGCGCAGGACGCGCCGCGAGCGATCTCGAACGCTGAAGGCCGCCTTCCGTCCGTGCACGTGAGGCGGGCGGCGCAGAAGGCGCAAGGCCTAAACACCAGTTCCAGAAGAAGATGCTCCTTAGACTTCGCCGCCTAACGACTAGAGCTCAGCCACGCCGGGCTAAGGGACGTGAACCTCGCAGCGGAACTATAACCGCTCCCCGGCGTTGGCTGCAGCGATTTGTTAGGCGTCATGGTCGAAACTCAATCTCTGTCCTCAGGTGTAACTGGTGCATCAATAATAGTGCCTCTGGTTCGATAACCAACTCGCGTGCTCGGACACGAATGCGGCAAACGATCTCCACGCCGGCTTCCTGAAGCTGCCGAAGCCACTTGCGCTCAAACTGCAAAATTCCGTGTAACCACTTCAAATGGTCGCTTGGTTTTGCACCTAGATCGAGCGGAGATTGAAATACGAAGTCTTGCCGATCCGCCACGAACCAACCCTCTCGCCGCGACGTGATGATGATCGCCTTCTCACCTGGATTGATGATGCGGACCTCAGCAAAGGTTTTGGATTTCTGCATGACGTGCGAATGACGCCTAACGACCTGCGAGCTTAGCCGCACGACACGTGCGGCCCGACACCGTCGGCCTCGCGAGGATGTTAACCCGCACGTGCCGTGTCGGCTTGAGCGAACTGTTAGGGGGCAGTCGCCGCAGCAGCACGATGGAGCCGCCGATCGCGACGCTTTCCCCGACGCCGCCGCAGAGACCGTGAGGCGGAGAATCGCCACCTTTCGTCGCCATCCGAAACGGCGGCGGAGTCGGAGGACAGCGTGACCCCGAAGGAACGGAGACCGACGCGGTTCGCGAGATCGCATCCGAGCGGAGGAACGCCCGCGCCGTGCATGCGGAAGCGAGGCGTCGGAAGGCACTGCCGCCGCCCGCGCGCGGGACGCGCCGCGAGAGATCTCGAACGCTGAATGCCGCCTTCCGTTCCGGACGCGTCACCGCGCTCCGATGACGTCGTGCCTTGTGACGGCCTACGCAGAGCCCTACGTGCCGATAGAGGTGGTACACGCGCTTCCGATTCACGGGCCAGCCTTCGCGACAGACCTCGACGATCGGCGTACCGCCCTCGGCCTGCCTCAACGCGAACGCGACCTGCTCTTGCGAATATCTCGACTTCGTCATCCGATTGGCCTGCAAACAGAGGCCGGATTCTCAGCCGAAAACTCTCGTTCTGCTTGGATCAGGATTCGGGTACCGGCGCACTCAGCGAGGCGTCCAGGCCGAGAGGACGATCGAGAGGTCCGCGGTGTCGACGATACCGTCCATCGAGACGTCGGCGGGGCCGCACGGACCGCCCCACGCGGCGAGCACCTCGGTCACATCCGACGCGGTGACCGCGCCGTCGCCATCAACGTCCGGTGAGCAAAATGCAAGACCTTCAAGCACGATCGTCTCGCCTGACTTCACGGATAGGCACGCCCGCTCGCCGAGCCACAGCAGCACATCCGCCTGCATGCGGGTGATCACGTCGGCATCGACGAGAAAGCTGCGCTCAACATCCGCGACTTCGACGATCAGAAACGAAAGCGTGCGATCACGTGCGGGCTCGGGAAGCCGCCATTGCACCGACACGCAACCGTCGATTGTGGCGTCGGTGAAGTTCGACACCGCGATGGACCATGTGACGCCGCCGTCGCCGATCTCCGCTTGGACGACGAAGCCGGGTGGCGCTTGGATGACAACGGGCGAGTCGAACGACACGCGGTCCTTTGCGAGAAACAACAACCGCTCTGCGGTTCGACGAAGCTGCGTCAGGCGTCACGCTCGTCGCGGCCTGCTCCACGATGCAGACCTCGTCGCATCCTGTCCACAACGAGTGCGCTGCACAAGGGGGATCTTCACGCAATCGGGCGGTCCCTTGAGATTCCTCACCGACTCTTGGCGCTGGCGATCGCTGAGGCAACTGCCTGACCGGCGACGTATCCACTTGCCCAGGCCCATTGGAAGTTGAAGCCGCCGATGCGACCGTCGACGTCGCAGATCTCACCGACAAGATGAAGTCCGCGTGCGCAGCGGCTCTCCATGCTGTCCAAATGCAGTTCCGCAAGCGGGACGCCACCCGCGGTGACTTCGGCGACCGTGAAGCCTCGATCCCCGATCGGTTCCGCGGGGAGCGCCGCGACCGTGGAAGCCAGTCGCTGACGCGTCACTTTGGGCAATTGTCGGATACTCGCGCCGGGATCAACCCGCGCGAGTTCGCAGAGCGTCCGCGCCAGACGTTCGGGCAGTCGACCTCGAAGCCACGTGAGCGGCGTCGCATGCGCCGCAGGTCCCACGGCGAGCAGTTCCGCATCGAGGGACTCCGGGGTTTGATTGGGAAGGAAGTTGATCCGCAGCGAAACGCTCGGATCGCGCGACCGTTCGTCGGACCAGTACCGACTGATGTCGAGAACGCTCGGCCCCGAAAGGCCAAAGTGAGTGCAGAGTGTCGAGTCGGTGAAGCTGACGATCGTTTTGCCGGTGCCCGAGACGAGTCGCAACTCGGCGACCACCGCAATCCCCGCCAGAGCGCGGAGTGGATGCGCTTCCGGAAGGAGTAGAGGCACCAGCGCCGGGAAGATTCGATCCGTGAGGCTGTGTCCCATCGCGGTCGCGAACGCGTAGCCGGCGCCGTCGGAACCACTCTTGGGAAGCGCCTTGCCCCCGGTCGCCAGCACCAGACGCGCAGTGCGGACCTCGCCCCAATCGCCACCCACCACAAAGTCGTCGCCATCGCGAGCGACGACATCGACTCGGGCCGGATGTTCGATGATCGCCCCAGCATCGCGCACGGCGCCGAGCAGGGCATGGAGCACCGTCTGTGCCTTGTCGGTGGTTGGAAACAGTTTGCCTGTTTCTTCGCGCTTCAGTTCGACGCCGCGCTCCCGGAAGAACGCGGTCGTCGCGTCGACATCGAATCGTCGCAGAACTTTTCGGATCGCCGGGCGCGTGGAACCCGCATAGGCCCGCTCGTCGACGACGTCGTGGGTGACGTTGCAACGTCCGCCGCCGGCGACGAGGATCTTCGCTCCCAGGATTCGGGCGCCGTCGAGGACAACGACTCGCGCGTCGGGCGCACCCCGCGCTGCCCACACCGCGGTCATCAGCCCCGCGGCGCCAGCGCCGATGACCACGACATCAGCGCGGTCGCGTTCCATCGCTTCTCTCGGACCCGGTTCTGTCGCAGCTCGCGTGCGGGCTCACTTGGGACTCCGCACCGTCCCGCCACCCATCGTCGGCAGCCGGGTTTCCGCCGGCTTCTCGATGGATGCAGCCGCGGGCGAGGGCAGAGTTACGGATGTCTCTATCATCGACGCCTTTTCGGCGACGTAGCGCAGATCGAGCGTCTCGCCAGGCTTCGCCGCCACGAGAAACCGGAAGAATCGCGAGCCTCGCCCCGGAATGCCCTCTTCCACTTCGAGCGTCGATGGGCGATAGCGCTGCTCGCGCACCGTGCGATCGAAGCGATCGCTGAGAAAGCCGCCAAGGACGACGCTGCCGCCCTTCATGGTCAATCGATCGGGCTGCCCGATGCCCTTACTGGCAGCACGCTCGGTGCGGCTTGGAATGAGCTTGTCGTTGGCGACCTCCACGTCGACTTGCCAGAGGCCTCCACCCATGTCTTTGGTCTCGACGCCCGCGAAGCGAAGCCGCGGCATCTGGCCGGCGTGGAACATGGTGAACGCGAAGTTGCGATGGTGCTCTTCCTCCACCATGAAGGGCGGAGGGATCCGAGCCGAGTACTTGGTGCCGCCACCGATGAGCACGGTGCCGAGTGTCGGATGTTCAAACTCCTTCAGCGGCACGGTTGTCTGACCGAAGAGCAAGCGCTCTCCCAGGCGGCGCGATTGCTCATCGGTCGGCCCGCTGCCGTTCTGCAGAATGCGATTCTCGCTCCAGAGTTCGTTGGTGAAGGAAACAGCACCGAGGCTTTCGGCAAGCCAGTTCACGAATCCGCCGCGCACCGGATAGAGATCCGACCAGATCACCATCTTGCGATAGAAGGGCAGCAGCTCTTCGCCAGCGGTAGCGATCGCGTCGTAGGTCGCGCGGTCGCGCGGCCCATACGCGCCTTCGCGGTCCTGAGCGCCGGGTCCACGAAGAATCATGCCGCCTGCGTTGTGATAGCTCTGACTGGCGGCGATATTGGGATGCCCCAGCACGAACTTCGCGATGCCCTGGGATTCCGGCAGCGATAGCGGATACTCGCCCGCCCCTTCCTGCACGTGGTTGGGTTGCCAATCGGAAGGCCAATTGCGATTGGGGTCGTAGCCGCCGGGACCGTCCTCGTTCACCTGACCATCGCCGTCGTTGTCGATCCCTTCGGAACCGGCAAAGGACCACTGTCCGCGTCGAATGGTTCCGTCGGGCAGCGGCTCTGCGCTCACGGGCTCCATGCGATTGGGATCGAGTTCGCTGCGCTTGAAATTTCCGTTGGGATCCTTCCGCCACATCACACCGATCGATCCGTCGCCGTCGAGATCGTCGGGACCGTCTTCGTCGACCAATCCGTCGCGATCGTTGTCGGTCGGCTTCAGTCCACCGCGCGACGAGTTCGGCGTGTTCGGCGTTGCGAACCAATTCGCGCGCCCATCGGGATTCACCGAAGGCATGAGGTAGAAGGCGTTGTGATCGACCAAATCGGTCATCGCCGGGATCTTGCCGTAGCCCGACAGTAGATACCACGCCGTGTAGAGCACGGTCTCGCCAGCCTGAATCTCGTTGCCGTGGATGTTGCCATCGATCCACATCGCTGGCTTCGCAGTATCGGCACCGGTCTTTGGATTGTTGATCGTCATGACCCAGAGCTTGCGGCCCTGGAACGACGTCGACACTTCCTGCATCGATGCGATCTCTGGATACGCATCGGCGAGCTTCCTGAATTCGGCGACGAGCTCGTCGTAGTCGTAGTAGCGATTGAAGGCCATCGGCACCTTGCTCTCAAGCTGCTGCTGGGCAGCGGCTGGAGCCGCGACGAAACCAACGACGCACACCGCAGCGAGCGCGAGGGAGGAGAGGAGAGATGTCTTCACTTCGTGCTCCCGCGTGTTGCGTCGCCGCTTCCAACGCCGTTCTGGATCGTAAATCGTTGCGTGCCGTACTCGTTGTTGCCGACCGAGAGTTCGATCGTCTCGTCGGCCGGAGCCCGCACGATCCATTCGAGTGTTTGCCGCTCGCCCGGATCAAGCGTGTCGATCTTTCGCACACGATCTCCACTCACAATGCGATCAAGCGGCGTCGACAGGCGCACCACGATCGGCGCTCGCGCCCGTGTTGTCACGCCCATGCGATCGACCGTGGGCAAGCGCCCGGCGTTCATCACCGCGCTCTCGATGCGATAGACGCCATCGCTGACCTTTGTCACCGTGGGCGGAGTCACGTCGATCACCGGCAGCCGCTCGATGAGTTCGATGAGGAAGGCCGCCTGCTTTTTCGCCAGCTCGGGCAGTTCGCTGGCTGGCGGATTGACGCGGAAGAGCGGATGGAAACCGCCGACTTCGACCGTTCCGAAGAGCGGGTGCTGAACCTCGTGCCACGCGATGAAGCCAGCACCGTTGCGGACGGCATCGCTGTAGGCGAGCCACTGCGCAGCGTCCTCGTCCGAAGCCGCTGGAGCACCGGGTGCGCCAGCAGGTCCAGCAGGCGGGGAGCCCGCAACTGCTGGGCCGCCGCCGCTTGCTCCACCGGGAGGTCCACCGCCGCCGCCGCGCTGTCCTCGACGTCGGCCGCCTTCGGGCGGCGCGGCCTGCCCTTCGGCTCGACCTCCTCCCTGCGGAGGAACCGACGGCGGCGCCGATTTGGGGGGCGCGTCCTGCAATCCGGCAAAAGAGAGTGCGTGTTCGTCGGCTTCCTCGTCATGGATCATGCCCAACGACACGGACGGTGTCTTGGGCTCGACTTTCGCTTCGGGCGCTGCCCCATCGGGTTTCGGGTCGGGCTTCGCGTCGGGTTTGGCGTCGGGGGACGAACCTTCGGGCTTCTTCTCGTCCTTGGGAACGTCCGGGCGACCCCACACCGTCGATGCAAGGCTGATCATTCCACGATGGTCCGCAAGCCACAGCCAGAACGAACCCGCTGGATCGATGCCCGTCGCTCGAGCTTGCCCGGTGGTCTCGCGATAGAGCTTGCCGATCGCCTGATAGAGATCGATGTCCGCGGGGAGATGCACCAGTGGCGTGCGACCGGTGGCATCCATGTCGCGATTCTCCGGCACCTTCACCAGCGAGTCGTGTCGACCGTAGGTGATCGCCGCGACGATCTCGGGATGCGCGAGCACGAAGCGCACCAGCGCTTGTGATTCGGGTTCAGAGATTTGGTACGGCCCGGCATCGCGAGCGAACTCGGGATAGCGATGCGGAAAATTGTGGTCGAGATCGACTTCCCCCACACCGTCTTCGGCAATCCTTCCATCACCATCGGCATCGATGCCCTCGACGAAGACCGCGTACAGAGGCTTGTCGACGCTCTTGGCGGCAGGGCCCGACTCGGGTCGTTTCAGCAGCCTCGCTTCGGCCGGATCAGCGATGAGCGTTGCGACGAAAGGCGATGGAGGATTCTTCACCCGCATCTGGGTGATGACGCCGTCACCATCAAGATCCTTCGCGGGATCTTCGTCGATGGCACCGTCGCGATCATCGTCGACCGGGCGCAATGTTCCGCGTTGCGGCACAGGTCCCGCGAGCGTCGCCTCGAGCGCATCCGGATTCGCCCGAGGAATGATCCAGATCGTCGCCCGGTCGAAAAGTCCCGGGTGCTTTGCCAAGGTCTCGGGGTTCAGGAGTTCCTTGGCGACGAGAACAGCCACCTCGCTCCCGCAGAGATGCGTCCCGTCGAGACCGGCTGACACCAGAATCGCCGGCTTCTGATCCCCGGGTGTGCCGATGCGCAGGGCGATCAGCGGTCGACCGCCTCGCGATGTTCCGATCGGCACGATCGTCGCGGTTCCGCCGGATCCGGCGGCGATCGCGTCGGCTTCGGCAGAGAGGCCGGCACTGTCGTGGTAGCCATCCAACAGAATCGCTGTGGACGGCGCCGTAACGGCAGCAGGGGGGGCGGGAACGGGAGACGCCGCAGTCGGCACAACCAGAAGGAGCGGCAGGAGTGCGGCGATGGTCAGCATGTTGAGCGAGCGATGGTGTTCAAAGGTCGAGCTTGATCGAAGCGTCGTCGAGAAGATACATCCCGATGAGCCAGCCGTCAGAGACCAGCGGCTCCACCTTGAAGACCCCCGACACAGCACCAAACAGCAAGCCATGACGTCGGTTGAGCGGAATCGTCGAAGCAAGCGTCACTTCGAGTGCGTCGTAGGCGGTGGGCGGCACGCCGATGCAGCAGCCATCCCACTGGTTGTAGGTGACCAACAACTGCTTCGTCTCCGAGACGATGAGCGGAAACGCGAGGTATCCGTCGATTCGGATGCGATGACCATCGAGGAAAGCGATCCGCTGCGGAATCTCCTTCATGCCGCTGCGCGGCTGGAAGGTGTCCATAGCGCTCGTTAAAAGTTCCCACGGGACGACGTATGGGTCGTTCTCGACGCCCGATCCGCGGATCACGAATTTGCCGTCGGCGAGGATCGTCCCGTCGGGTCGGCGCACGAGCGTTCCCGCACTGACGGTCGCGTTGGGAATCGTGCGATCGAGTCCGTCCTGCATGGCCTCGCCGCCGCTGGTGGATGCTTCCGCCGCCGGGGGCTTGAAGTCCGCCACCGCTCCGCGCGGGGTTTGGGCCCGCTCGGTCAGCAGGTCGTTGGCCAAGGACGCTGCGGCGCCGGCCGCTGGGTTGGCCTTTGGGTTGGCCTTTGGGTTGGCATTTGGGTTGGCGTCGACACGTTCCTTCGCCGCCGGGGGCACGGACTTGGGCTCTGCAGTGATTGCAGCCGCGGCCGCGTCGGCCGCATCACGCTCGGCGGCCTGGGCTTCTGCGGCGACGCGCGTCGTTTGAGGTGGCTGCAACGTGACGACAATCGCGATCGCGACGACGACACTCAAGATGATCCAGAACCACTTCATGCGGTGATGACCTCTCAACTTCACGCCGTCGGACGGAGATGTTCGCCGACGGGC
>JBBQCR010000077.1:0-11664 GCA_038318935.1 Phycisphaerales bacterium | reverse complement strand
ACGCTGTCGGCTGCGAGCGGCGCCTCGTTCGGTGCCGATTGACCAGTGTCGACGAAGTTCACCAGCGCCTTGTTGGAGATGGCGTCTCGTGCGATGTGAGCCGTCGCTCCCCTGTAGAGGGGTGGGTTCGGTAACAGCTCGAAGTGAATGACAAAGGAAACCCGTCCATTGGAATGCGGTTCGTCGACCACATCGATCACTCGTCCTCGCTCCAACCCGGCGACGAGTACTCTGGTTCCGCGATCGATTCCCGACAGGTCTTCGCCTTCGTGCATCACGAACTTGTAGCGAGTCATCGGCGGATCGACGAAGGAAGGCAGGATCATCGCTCCCGCGGACAAACCGCTGATCACGGCCAATGTCAGCACGCCGGCGCCAAAGTCGCTCCGCTCGCGGCGCGTCTCCACGTCACTTCTCTCCCGTGAGGACGCCGTACAGACGACGTTGCGCTTCCTCGTAGCGTCCGACTGCATCAATGAGCGAAGTCTGCAAGCGACCCTTGAGTTCGGGATCGCCATCAAGAAGGTCGGGTCGCGTCTTGAGAAGCTCCTGCAGGCCGTCCGATGCGGAGCGAAGATCGCTGGTGGCCATCATGAAGGTGCGCGTCGCCTCATAGAGCTGCTCGTGAGCAAGCACATCGGTGCTCGGTCGATAGAGCAATCGCCAAGGACTGCGACGGACTTCGATGGTCGCCAACTTGAGCTGTCCTGCAGCGACGCGCAGATCGTTGAGGAATGAACGGATCTCCGGCATGCGCTGGGCGATCTCGCCGTCGACACGGTCGAGCATGTCGGCGAACTCGCCGATCGCCCGCTCCCCTTCCCCCAGCATCGACGCGACCTTCGGCAGCGTCTCGGCGTTGATGCGATCGATCGCCTGCTTCGCACCGCCGCTGGCCGATTCAAGATTGTCGAGTGTGGCGGCGATCTTCGGCCGACTCTCGATCAGCGTGGCCTTTGCGTCGGCGAGCACTTCGTTCGCGGTCTGCGTGCCCGTTTCGAGATTCTTGGCGGCATTCTCGGCGCTCGTGAGGGTAGCGTCGATGTTGACGCGCCAGCGGTCGTAGTCGCTGCGGAGCTGCACGATCGTCGCGCTCGCAGCATCGAGCGCCGGCACGACCTTCTCGTCGTAATCCTTCGGCACCCTCTCGAGGACCGTGCTGAAAGTCTTGGCACGATCGATGATGGTGACGATGTTCTCCGCGCTTGCCGAGCCCACGATGTTGGTGAGAAGCCCTGGTGCCTCGACGGCGCTGAAGGTGCCTCCAGCGGCAAGGGCCGCGATCGGTTCGAGAACGCCGTCGCCGTTGAGATCAGCCGGACCGCCGACGGAACGAATGTTGATCCACGAGGTGTTGCCGAGGATCGGCGAGACTCGCACCGCTTCGGCGTTCTGATAGAGAGTGATCGCTGAATCGAGTTCGAAGTCGACGTCGATGCGGATGAGTTTGCCGGCCTCGGTCACCGGAACAATGGCCAGAACTCGACCGCGCTTCAGTCCTCCGACGCCGACCTCGCCGCCGACGCTGAGGCCGGTGACGCCGTTTGCGACGAGAAACTGCAGGCGATACGTCGTGCGAGATGTCCAACTGATCTGTTGGAGCAATACAAACGTCGCGATCGCCAGGGCTGTCGCCACGACGACGAAGAGTCCTGCCCGGAGGTTGTTCCGACTACGTTCGTTGGGGACCGACATGCGGGCGGATGATACAGCGGACCGACGTGCGGCGAACCGCCGTCACTCCGCCGCGGTTCGCTCCGCGGGCCGCGTCATCCCGCCACCAGCCGCTCGTTGGTGTCGAACCGCTGCAGAGCCGCGAGCAGTTGTTCGATCTGCACGTGCGGCGGAACCGAGAGCAGACGCCTTCGCAGCGCCGTCACAGTCTTGAGCGCCTGTTCGGAGAGCAGCAGGTGTTCCTTGCGCGTGCCGCTCGCCGCGAGATTGATGGCCGGAAAGATGCGCTTCTCCGAGATCTCGCGATCAAGGATCAGCTCCATGTTTCCGGTTCCCTTGAACTCTTCGAAGATGATCTGGTCAGCGCGAGAACCGGTATCGACGAGACAGGTCGCGATGATCGTGAGCGATCCGCCCTCTTCGGCGCGGCGGGCAGCGCCGAACAGTTGCTTCGGCACCTCGAGTGCTCGCGAGTCAAGACCACCCGACATGGTGCGTCCCGAGGATCCGTAGCGTCTGCTGTTGTTGAAGGCTCGCCCGAGGCGAGTGATCGAGTCAAGCAGCACGACGACGTCCTTGCCGGCCTCCACCATGCGCTTGGCACGCTCGATGGCCAGAATCCCCAGCGAGAGATGTCGTTCGAGATCCTGGTCGTTGCTCGACGCCAGCACTTCCGCCGGCACGTTGCGCTTGAAGTCGGTGACTTCCTCCGGCCGTTCGTCGATGAGCAGGGCGATCAATTCAACGTCGGGATGATTCTGCTTGATGCCGAAGGCGATGTTCTGAAGGAGGATCGTCTTGCCGGCCTTGGGCGGCGCGACGATGAGCCCGCGCGTACCGAATCCGATCGGGCAGAAGAGATCGATCAGCCGACAGGCCGGCGGACAACCGCGATACTCAAGGCTCATGCGCGGTGCCGGATCGAGCGGCACAAGATCCGCGAACGGTTTGCGAGCGACGTACTCCTCGGGAGTGAGGCCTTCGATGGTGGTGACGAACTTCACGATCGGGCGCGGCTTGCGGTTGTTGCCGCGTCGACGACGCACTCTTGCGGGCGCGACCTCGGCTTCGATGCGCTGGCATGGCCGCAACTGATACTGCTCGATGATCTCAGGCGAAACCGTCGGGTCCTCCTGCGAATCCAAGAGTCCGTCACCGATCTGCCGGAGTCGTACCTCTACAACCTGCGGTCCGGCTCGCGAACCAGCAGCGGGAATGTCGACGATCCCGCGCACCGTGAAGGTCGGAACGGGCAGATTCGACGTCTCGTCGTCCTCGCCCTCGTCGAGTTCGTCGTCCACTGCAGGCGTTTCACCCGCAGCGAGCGGTGTACCGCTGGCACCGCCAGAGCGTCGCTGCCGCTTCGGGCCACGCTGGTCGCTGCGCTGCTCGCCGCGAGGTTCACCGCGAGGTTCACCGCGAGGTTCACCGCGCGGTTCACCATCTTGGCCGCCACGACCTCGACCGCCGCGACCTCGTCGGCGTCGGCCGCGTTTGCCGCTTGGAGGCGCAGTGTTGGTTCCTGGCTCGCCGCCGGCCCTAGGCTCGCCCTCGCCCACCTGAGGCTGTTCACCCGCAGAGGTTGCCCCGGCGACGGGGTTGGCTGCTATCTCGGAACTCGTCGGCGCGTCGCCGTTTCCGCGACGACGACGACGACCGCGTCGACGGCGCTTGCGCGGACCGCCTCCCCGGTCACCACCCTCGTCGTCACCACCACCAGCGGCGGGATCGGGAGAGCGTGACGTGTCATTGGAGGCACGTATCGCCCCATTGCCGCCCTGCGAAGGCGATGCGGCGTGGTTGGACGATGCGGCCACAGAAGGCGCTGGCTGTTCCGACGAGTCCGGTGTCATGTGCTCGGAGACGGGCGTCTTGCCCATCCAACTCCCCAACGGATGAAGGTCGCCAACTCCGTCGAAGATCTCAGCGACAGTGCGCGCAGATCATCGAAGGCGCTGCGAGGGATGTCGTTCCGATCGGGCCGGCCCACGGAGCACATCGCTCCATGCGGGTCAAACCTACGGAAATCGTCACATCGGGTTGTCAACGGTTGACGGGTCACGAAGGTGACGGGTCACAGCGGCTGACGACTCGTGATACGACGAACGCCACGACGATGGCGGAACGACGGTGAGAAAGCACCGATGAAGCGGGTTCGTCCAGGCTCGTGCCGGCGGACCGTCGACCCGCTCCGCGGAGGCATCGGCAGAAGCACGACGCACAACCCGCAGGCAGGAGTAGAGCATCCCATCGGGGGAGTGTCAAGCGCGGACGCGCCATATCGGCGAATGCGGAGGTCGAGGCTCGGAGATACCGACCCTTCGTCACGATCCGACGCACAACGCGGTCGCCAGCCGAGCGGCGACGGACGCGTTGTTGAGGAGGGCTGCGACGTTGGCGTCGATCGAACGTCCTTGCGTCCGTTCCGCCAGGCCTTGCAGCAGGAATGGGGTGAGGTCGGCCGCCCGAATCCCGAGTTCGGTGGCACGCTGCACGCTCGCGGCCACGATTGCTTCGGTTTCCCCTAGCGACAGGGCGAAGCGCGAAGGCAGCGGATTGGCGAGCAACACACCGCTCGTCGCGGCAAACTCGTTCCAGTGGGCCAAACAGATGGAAGCGGTTTCGACGATGGTTTCGATCGATCGTTGCACCGCGAGCGGCGCCGCCCCTTCGGTGAGGAATCGCGGAAACCAGCGCGTTCCGAGTCCGAGGACCATGACGCCAAGGGAGTCGAGTGCTTCCACGGTGGCGGGCAGGTCGAGGATGCTCTTGGCCCCGGCGCTGACCACGCAGACCGGTGCCCGGGCAAGCGCCAAGAGATCGGCAGAAACATCTGGTCGGTCGGTCCAACCGCGATGCACGCCGCCGATGCCGCCGGTCGCGAAGACGCGGATGGGCCGCGCGTGCACGCTTGCGTTGGCGAGCGAGATCGCAGTCAGCGTGCCGGCGACCGTCGTACCGCCATGCTCCCGCTTGGCATGAGCGATCGCAAGATCCCGCGACGACAACTTCACGGCACCTTCGGCGGCGCCGAGTTGGACGAGTTCGGCGTCGGAGAGGCCAATCACGAGTTGGCCATCAAGCATGCCGATCGTCGCAGGAACGGCGCCGTTGGCGCGGACCACTTCGGTCATCGCTCGGGCGAGTTCGAGATTCGCCGGTTGGTCAGACCTCCACGCACGACATCCGCCGAGGAAGGTCGCGCAGCAGGGAGGTGCGGACATTGGCGCACGCGGCAGTCCGTGCGTGAGCACCGCGGTCTCGAGTGCGACCACGCCGCGATTGGACTCGAGCGCGGCGCGGATCTCTGGATGCACACGGATCACTGTCACGCGAGCACGCTCACGTCACCGGCCACCGCGGGCCGTCCGGATGCGCCCACCCATGCGCTTGTCGGGCATCGCAATCGGCACCATGCCGTCGGGGAACGCCGCGGTGTCGATCTTCTTGGAGAGATCCTCAACCGGCGGCGGTGTGTGTCGATTGCGCTGCGTCGACTGCTCTTCGCGGCGCTTGACGTCGGCCTCGCGGCGATGCAGCACCGCCGACGGAATCGGTCCGGGCTTGAAGTCCGGATACTCCTTCTTCAGGATCTCGACGTTCGCCAGTTGCTCGATGTTGGAGAGCATCTGTCCCTGATCGGGACACACGAAAGTCCACGCGATGCCATCACGTCCCGCGCGGGCGGTACGACCGATGCGATGGATGTAGATCTCCGGATCCTCGGGCAAGTCGTAGTTGATGACGTGCGAGATGTCGTCGACGTCGAGTCCACGGCTGGCGAGATCGCTTGCCACCAGCACCTTGAGATTGCCTTCGCGGAGCCGCTCCATGACCTTGTCGCGCTTGGTCTGGAACATGTCGCCGTGCATCGCGAATGCGTCCAACTTCTTCTCGTTGAGGTACTCGGTGACCTCGTCGACGGTCCGCTTCATGCGACAGAAGACGATGGTCAGCGCCGGTTCCTCGTGCGTCAGGAGATGCAGCAGCAATCGTCGCTTGTCCCACGGCTCAACGGGGAGGTAGGTCTGGTTGACGCGCTCGACGGTGAGGCTCTTCTGCGTCGAGACGATCTTTGCCGGGTCCTTCATGTAGGTCCGGGCGAGCCGTTCGATTTCCGGACTGATCGTCGCGGAGACGAAGATCGTCTGTGGTCCCTTGCGGAGCGCGGTGAGGATCTTGCGAATGTCGTCGCGGAATCCGATGTCGAGCATGCGATCGACTTCGTCGAGAATCGCGAAACGAATGTGCTCGTAGGGAATCAGTCGGCGCTCGTGCAGATCCATCACGCGGCCGGGCGTGCCGACGATGATGGCCGGTCGAGCCTGGAGCTTCGGAATCTGCTTGGCGATCGGCTGCCCTCCGTAGATCGCGGCGATCTCGATCTTGCCGAAGTGCGCGAGCTCCTTCAATTCCGCAGCGACCTGCACCGCAAGCTCGCGGGTCGGCACGAGGATGAGCGCCGAGAAGGCGTCCTGAGGATTCAGCATCTGAAGGAGCGGCAGCCCGAACGCCGCCGTCTTGCCCGAGCCGGTCTTCGCCTGGCCCAGGACATCGCGGCCCTGCAGGGCGAAGGGAATCAACTCCGCCTGAATGTGCGTCGGGTGGCGGAAGCCCTTGGCGGTGATGCCCTCAAGGAGCACATCGCTGAGACCCAGATCCGAGAATGTCTTGCTGAGATCGAAGATGTCCTGCATGAAACCTGCTGCGGCGGGTGACGCCATGACGGTGGAGGATTGGTGCGGCTTGGCGTCAACGATGGGTCGACGACGTTCCGAGAGACGCCAGCACGCCGGGGCAAGGCCCCGATCTCCGTCCGCAAAATCCGAGGGGAGCAAACGTCATGGTAGAGGCGGGCCGGGGTCGATACAAATGGGTCCCGTCGGGAGCGCGACCGTGCGTTCTCAGATTGCGGCGAATCGACCCATCCACTTCGCGAGACGGCGGCCATAATGGACCCGCCGCATGCTCATGCACGAGCCCAGTTGCATCGAGGTCAATCTCACCGCCATCGATCACAACATGGCGGCGATTCGTCGTCTTGTGGGACCCGATTGTCGGCTTTGTCCGATCGTCAAGGCCGATGCCTACGGACTTGGTGCCGCGCGCATCGCTCGACGGCTTTCGACCGCTGGCGCAGACTTGGTGGCGGTGTATTCGTTGCCGCAAGCATCGGAGCTGGGGCTCGCGAGTGCCCAGCAAGCGTCGCAAGGCACCCTCGCTCCGGTTCCGATTCTCGTCCTGATGCCGATCAGCGAGATTCGACCAGGGGACGAGACCAGTCGCATGCTGGTCGATGGCCGTCTGCAACTGACCGTGCACGACCTTGAACACTTGGAAGCCCTGTCGGCGATCGCGGATCAGCACGAAACGACGATTCCGGTCCACGTTGAAGTTGATACCGGCATGAGTCGCGGCGGCGCTCGTCCCGAGGACGCTGCCAAGGTGCTTGAGCGGATTGCCTCCGACCCGCGCTTCCGGCTCAAGGGTGTGTTCACGCACTTCTCGAATTCGCGTACCGACCGCGCGACGACCGACGGCCAACTCGCCACGTTCGACCGGTTGCTCACTCAGTGCGCTGCCCTGATTCCGGCCGATGCCCTGATCCATGTCGCCAGCACCTACGCCCTCTTTCGCCACCCGCGATATCACCGTTCGATGGTGCGTTTCGGACTCGCGTGGGCGGGGTTCGGTCTGGAGGAGCTTGACGGCGGCGAACTGCCCTTCGGTGAAGACAACTTTCGTCCCTGCCTCCGCTGGCGCAGCCGCGTAGTGCAGATCAAGCGGATTCCGGTGGGGACGCCTGTTGGCTACGGATCGCGCTGGACTGCCTCGCGTCCCTCGACGATTGGTCTCGTCCCGGTCGGTTACGCGGATGGCTTTCCGGTCTTCCGGCCGCTGGACGACGGCGGCACGGAGAAGGGGACGCAGAAGATCGCTGTTCTTCGCGAGGTTCAGCGCGGAGCCCGAACCGAAATGGTGCGCGAGTTCGCGCCGGTCATCGGCACCGTCAACATGGACCAGATCACCGTCGATCTCACGGATCTTGATCTTCTTTCGCAGCCGCGAGGCGGCGTCGGGATGACTGTCGAGATCGTGAGCCCCGACGCATCGGCCCCGAACCATCTGCCGCGACTGGCAAGTCGCTCGGGCATGATTCCGCACGAGATGCTGTGCCGCATGCACTCACGCATTCCGCGGCTCTACGTCGTTGATGGTGCGATGGAGGAATCGACGACTCCGGCCGTCACGGAGTCCCGCGTGACGAGCGGCCGAGCCGCTGCGGGTTGAAGGTCTCCCGCGGCATTCGCGCGATCGGCGTTCTCCCCGTTACGCTCTCGCCATGCGAGAGCGCTCCGCGATCGTCATAGGAGGCGGTCCCGCCGGAAGCGTGACGGCGATCGGACTTGCGCGAAGCGGATGGTCGGTCGAACTGATCGACGCTCGACAACGAGGCGCGGCCAAGTGCTGCGGCCATTGCATGCACCCGCGCGGCATCGAACTCCTGGCGAGATTCGGGCTTGATGATTCGGTCCGATCGATGACCTTGGGCCGCACGCCGCGGGGTCGGGTGCTCTGCCCGGATGGACGCCTCATCGCCGACGAGCGATTCGAGGATGGAGGCTTCGTCCTCACACGTGGGCACTTAGACGCGCTGCTGCTCGATGCCGCGGAGCGCGACGGAGTTCGCGTCACCCAGCCGGCAACCGCTACGGTGCGCGATCGACGCGTTGAGATTCGCGTCGAAGATGGCTCCGTGCGAGTCGTAACCCCCGCGCTCGTGGTCGGCGCCGACGGACTCGGGAGCGGTGTCGCGCGGGGCGCGAAGCTGATGGATCCTCGTCGCACCGGACGGAAGTTCGGCTTCGCCTTTGACATCGACGGAGCGAGCGTGCCCAGCGGCGAGATCACCATGTGTGTCGCGGGCGGCGGCTATCTCGGGATGGTGAGCGAAGGCTCCGATCGCGTGCATCTCGCGGGGCTGCTGCCTGCACTCACCGACGCGCCGACGAAACCTCGCGAAACGCTGGCGTGGTTCGGTATGCGATTTCCCATCGTCGCAGCGCTTGGCGGCGTGATCGGCCCCATCGTTGCGGCAGGCCCAATGCCCTGGCGCACGACAAAGCGAACGGACGAAGGCGTGGCGCTGGTTGGCGATGCGGCCGGCTACGTCGAGCCGTTCACGGGCGAAGGCATGACCTGGGCCATCGAGTCGGCGTTGATGCTCGTCGATGCGATTGCTCGCGGTCCCTTCGATCAGGACGCGCGACGACGCTACGAGTCGCGATGGACAGAAGCGCTTGCACCGCGGCATCGGCGCTGCGCGATTGTCGCCGGTTTGGTGGAGCGCCCGCGACTGCTGCGAACTTTCGGAACGATGCGAGCGTGGGTCCCGGGACTCGGCCGACAGGCCATGAAACGGCTGGTTCCGCGATGACTGCGTCACTCATCGCACTTGGTCACGCAGTTCCAGCAGCGGTCTTTTCGCAAGAGGAGCTCGCCGGCCGACAGGCCGACGCATGGGGGCTGAACGGCCGCGTGCGAGAGCGGTGGGATCGCATCGTGCGAGGGAGTGGCATCGCGCGACGGCACGCGATTGCCGATCTCGCGCAGACGATCTGCATGACAACGGGCGAACGGATGCGGGTCTACGAGCGAGAAGCGCCGGAACTCGCAGCCCGCGCTGCGGCCGAGGCGATCAAGCGATCCGCGATCGATCCGCGTCGGGTGACCGACTGCATTCTTGTGAGTTGCACCGGATTCACAGCGCCCGGCATCGGCGCGACCATCGCGCCGTTGCTGGGTCTCGGCGAACGGGTGCGGCACAATCAGGTCGGATTCATGGGCTGCTTCGGAGGGATCCTTGGGCTGCGCACCGCGATTGGAGCTGCGTGTGCCGATCCGAACGCCGTCGTTCTTGTCGTCTGCGTCGAGCTGTGTTCGTTGCATCTGCGGCCCTCCACCGATCCGCAGAATCTCGTCGCCTCGGCGCTCTTTGCCGATGGTGCCGCGGCTGCGATCGTGTGTGGATCGAAGGTCGGCATGACCGGGCTTGGCGAACTGAGTATCGGCCGTACGCGCATTGTTCCCAACACAGGCGATGAAATGACTTGGCGTGTCGGTGACGATGGATTTGCGATGACACTGACGCGCGAGGTTCCGCCGGCGCTGGAAGAGTGCATGGGTCCATTCCTCCAGGAAGACCTTCCGCGCGGAGTCGTGGTACATCCGGGCGGCGCTGGAATTCTCGACGCGGTGGAACGCGGTATCTCCACGTCCTCGCTCGATACTCGCTCGATCCCGGCAAGCCGCGCGGTGCTGCGGGACTACGGCAACATGAGCTCGGGTTCGGTGCTGTTCGTGCTGGAGGAATATTTACGGACCGGCGGAGAGCTACCGGTGGATCTCGTCGCCTTCGGGCCGGGGCTCACCGTTGACGCTGTGCGGCTGGGGTGAGGGACGATGATGCTGCATGTGGTACAAAGGCTCGGTACATGGTTGAGGCACAGGTTCGGGATGCAGGTTTGGGGTACAGATTGGAGTGCTGACTTCGGGGTAGAGGGTCGTGTAGGTGAGTAGGAGTCCCGGCAATGTGCCGCGTGTGACGAGGAAACGATGGAACTACGAAGCCTTCTTCGACCGTTCACTCGGTCAACGCAATCAGTCGCGCCGCCGGTTGCGCCGGCAGCGTCGAACCTCACCACCGACAGTCTTCTGCACAACTGCGGGGTCGAACCAGCGCTGCTGGCGTCGTCGCTGCGGAGTTGGTTGCGATCGACACTGTCCGGGTCTCGGCGCGTGGTTTTCGCAGGCGCCAGCCCGACGCTCGACGCAGCCTTGGTCGAAGCTGGAGCCGCAAATCGCGGGCAGCGTTGCTCGCTTGGGGAGGCGCTCACCCTGTCGGAGCATGCGTTCGACGAGATGATCGTGGTCGAGGAGGCACCCTCTCCGCAGGCGTGGCCCACCATCGCGAGCTTGGCGGCGCGACCAAAGGTCCGCTTGATCTGGGAGGCGATGCGTCAGGAACTACTGCTTGGCCTGCTCGCTTCGAAACTGCCATACCTGATCACGCCAGAGCAGCTTCTAGAGATCCTCCGTTCTGAGCCCGGCACGTCAGCGACGAGGCTCGATAGGCCGATCGTTACCGCCAACGACATCGTGCCCTTCCGAGGCAAGCGGGTCATCGAGTTTGGCCCGCTCGACGGCGCCCAGACGGCGGCCATCATGAAGTACGGCGCGTCCGAACTGACCTGCATCGAGATCCGCCCCGACAACTACCTGAAGTCCCTGCTGACATCGCATCTGATCGGCGGCACTCAGGTGTCGATGCGAATGGACAACTTCCACGCGGTCACTCCAGAGCGGTACGGCACCTTCGACATCTGCGTCGCTCACGGCGTCTATTACCACAGCAACGCGCCGTTCCAGTTCTTGGCGAACATGGCGGCGCTGGCTCCGGTGATCGTCTTCGGGGGATTTTGTGCTACCGACGACCGGCCGGGATGGACGTGGATCGACCTTGAGTCGGAGGGATGCGTCTACCGCGTCAAGAACTACTCGGAGGTCAACTATTTCACCGCAGGCGTCTCGGTGGGAAGCTATTTCTTCGAGGCAGCCTCGATCCAGCGATGGTTCACCAACCACGGCTTCGAACTGCTCGCGACCGAAGTCCGTGACGTTCGAGCACACGGTCCCGCTGGTGAGTTCGTGTACTTCGTTGCTCGGCGAGTTGGATGAACGGGCTGGCGTGCCGGGGCTTCTGGCGACAGATACGGCGCCCTTTCGCGCTCCGCACTATCACACGTCGGACGACACGCTCGACAAGATCCATCCGGGACGGATGGCTCGTGTGAACCATCGTCTCGCTGGCGGCTGATCGCCTGTTCACGGCATTTCAAACAGCACATCACGAGCCGCCACCGCAGCCGCGCCGCTGGTGATCGGTGACGATGTCCCGTCGATGCGAGGTTCGAGCGGCACGTAACCGGA
>JBBQCR010000076.1:0-11671 GCA_038318935.1 Phycisphaerales bacterium | reverse complement strand
TCCGCAACCCGGCCTCTGGGCTCATCCATCATTCAGACCGCGGCAGTCCATACGCCAGCGACGAGTACCGAGCTGAACTCCAGCGGCACGGCTGCGTCGCGAGCATGAGCAGATCGGGCGACTGCTGAGACAATGCTGTTGCCGAGAGCTTCTTCAGCACGATCGAGTTTGAGGTCCTTGCGCGCACGGACTTTGCGACACGCGCACAGGCCAAGCGGACGCTCGGCAGTTCCATCGACGGTTTCTACAACATCAGACGACGGCACTCGACCGTCAAGTATTTGAGTCCGATCGAGTTCGAATTGCGTTCCGCATCCATGTCGGAGGCGGCATAATCAACCTGTCCACGAAACTGGCGCCGACTCACTTCAACTCAGCCAAGCGAACGACCTTGTGCTTCGGCGTCTTGCCTTCGGCCTCGATCGAAAAGATTTGGGCGATTCGTCGCTCCGCGCAGACCTTGCCCACTGGGCACTGGCCTTCGAGCCTGGACGCTTTCGGATGTCGTACGCTCAGATTCGTGGAGTGAACGACTCACCCGACCTTGACACGGAGGAGTTCGTGTCGATCGGCGAGATCGATCATCTCGTGGTCTGGCATCCCTCGCTCCAGCGTGCGCAGCTTCACCCGCTCACGGATCCGAGTGCAGATCGTGAGTTTCTGCCTTGGCCAAACCAATGTGCGTATCTTGCTTTCGTGCCAGCTCCGGCCCACGGTCGCCCCGAACTCGGGTTGAGTGCACTGCTCGCAGACGACACAAGCGTCCTCGAACCGTTCTTGGCTTCGGACGGGACGACCCATCGACTCACCGCGCCAGAGTGCCCCGGCCGAGGGGAAGTCATCGCGTGGCTCGACCTTTCCGAATCTCCGGTGATCACCCGCTATCGCATGAAGGGCTGGGAGTTCCGGTCCGTTTCGATGAGCGATGCCGGATCATTCCGACTTCCCTCTGCGATCGTTGCGACAACGGTGGGCGGATGGGAGGCGTTCGACGCAGTCGGTGAGTTTCCGACAGACGCGGACGTACTTCGCTTCGACGTCACCCTTGGCGCTGACGGACTGCCGCAGTTCCTGCTTGGCGACGAGGTGTTGGCGGTGCTACCTCCCGCGGGCGCGACGCTCCCCGAAGGGACGTCGGTTTTTGACATGCGGGCGGTGGAAACGCCGGTCGCAAGTGGCGCTACTCCTTCGCCCGCTTCAGCCGTCGCCGCAATCGAGCGAGTATCGAATGTGACTGACGCCGCGCCGACGTCGCTCTGGATGCTGATGGCACTTGGAGGACTCGCCGTTGCTGGGTCGTTGTTCCTCGTCTCGTTCTCCCGACTCAGGGACTAGCAACCCTGACTGGGATTCATCTTCAGCAAGGTGAAGAACTCCGCGCGAGCTGCGGGATTCGACAGGAAGATGCCGTGCAGCTTGCTGGTGGTGGTGACGGCGCCGGACTGACGCACGCCGCGATAGCACATACAGAAGTGGCGAGCTTGGATGACAACCGCAACGCCGTGGGGTTGCAGGGCCTTCCAGATCGTGCCGGCGATCTGCGCGGTGAGCTTCTCCTGGACCTGCAATCGCTTGGAGTAGATCTCGACGACGCGTGCCAGCTTCGACAGTCCGGTCACTTTGCCGTTGGGGATGTAGCCGACGTGGGCCTTGCCGACGAACGGCACCATGTGATGCTCGCAGTGACTGTGGATCTCGATGTCCTGGAGCAGCACGAGTTCGTCGTAGCCTTCGATCTCGGTGAAGGTCCGCGTGAGCGGCTCCATCGGATCTTCGTGGTAGCCCCAGAAGTGCTCGCGCCAAGCCTTCACCACTCGCTTGGGAGTATCGAGGAGCCCTTCGCGATCAGGATCTTCGCCGATGTACTCGAGGATCGCCCGCACATGCTGCATGGCGGCCTGGGACTTCGGATCGCTGAGGTCGGGTTCGTGCGAGTCGGGCATGATTCGGCCAGTGTACGCAGTGGTTGTAGGCGCCGCCGCTCTTGTTGTTAGAACCAGCGGGCCCACCACGCGGTGATCTCGTTCAATCGATGGACGCGAAGGTCGGGCGGGCCGATGCGCGACATGCCGTGGCTTGTCGACATCGGATAGCGCACAAAGCGACACGGGACGCCTTGCAGCGTCAGCGCCGTGTGCACCTGCTCCGACTGCTCGATGTTGCAGCGGAAGTCGCCTTCGGAATGGATGAGCAGCGTCGGAGTGGTGACGCCTTTGAAGTGGGCGATGGGGCTTGCTCGCCACAGGGCCTCGGGGCGGTCGTAGTTGGTGCCGGTCCAGTATTCGTCGGGCACCTGCGGATAGTCGGAGTTGCCGGTGAAACTGAGCATGTTGGAGACGCAGCGATCAGAGATCGCAGCCCGGAACACCTTGGTGTGTCCGATCGCCCAGTTGGTCATGTATCCGCCGTAACTACCGCCCATGATGCCCATGCGCTTGGAATCGATCGACGGATGCTTCTCCATGAAACCGATGACCGCCTGCACGTCGACCCAGTCGCGATCGCCCCACGCTCCGCGGATTGCAGCGCAGTGATCACGACCGTAGCCCTTGCTACCGCGCGGATTCGGGAAGACGATGACGTACCCCTGCGCTGCGAGCAACTGAAACTCGTGGAAGAACGCGACGCCGTACTGGGCGTGGGGACCGCCGTGAATCTCAAGGACAGCAGGCATCCGCTTCGACTTGCTCTTGCCGGTCGACTTCACCGCGCAGGTTGGTGGCAACATCACCCACACCTGTGAACGATGACCATCGTCGGCTTCCACCCAATGCGAAGTCGGCGTGCTGAGATCGAGCTCGGCCAACAGCGCATGATTGAACGTGGTCAAGGACTTGAATGTGCCGGTCGTTCCCTTGCTGTCGATGCGCACGATGCCCGCTTCGGCCGGCGTCACTGCATCGGTGCGGATCGCAGCGACGATGCGACCATCGTCGGACACGTTGCCGAGAACATGCTCGAACGCGCCATGCGTGAGGAATCGCAGCTTGCCGCCCTCGACCGGGACGGCGGCCAGATGACCTTCGCCGTGCCAGCCGATGCGGGTCAGTATCGTCCGGCTGTCGGCGCTCCACCGGACCATCGCGTCGAATGCAGCGTCGGCGCCATCAGAAAGCGTTCCAACCGCGAGGCAATAGTCTTCGAGGTGGGTCAGACTTCGCGGCTCGGCGTGCTGGACGCCGCGGGCATCGGGTACGCCGCAGGTCCAGAGCTCGAGATTCTCGGTGGAATACGAACCGTCTCGACCTTTGCGCCCGGCCCACGCGAGGCGTTTTCCATCCGGCGACCACGCGATCGAGCTCTTGGGACCGATCGGCAGCTTCGGCACGGGTGTGATCGAACGCTTTGCGACCTGGAGCAGGACGATCTCGGTCTTCCACGGCTTCAAGAGCGCGTCGTCGGCGCGGTTGGTCGCGATCGCGATCCGCGCACTGTCCGGCGACCATGCGATGTCAAAGTGGCCGATCGTGTCTTCGTCGTAGACGACATCGTTGCGACCGGACTGCACATCAACTAGATGCAGCGCATAGCGCTCAGCACCAAACCAACCGTCGCCGTCGAGACGATTCCAGCGCGTGTCGAGCACTCGTGGAGGTTCGCTCGCACCGCTTCGTTCACGCGCTTTCTTTGCCGTATCGGTCCAGTCGGGCTCGGCCTGGCGGAAGGCGACTGCGATGCGCGTGCCATCGGGCGACCACGTGATGAAGCGAAACGAGCCTTCGGGAAAGCGGCTCACGACGCGGGCTTCACCACCATCAAGCGGCATGATGGCGAGCTGCGTGGATTTGCCTTCAAGGCCGCGCAGGAACGCCACGCGACGGCCGTCGGGACTGAATCGGGGCTGGCTGTCCTTGGTTCCGTTGGTGAAAGGGCGAGCGGGGCTCGATCCGTCGCTCGGGGCGATCCACAGCGAGGTTTCGATCTTCTGCCGTTCGCCGACCACTTTCCGCACCACTAAGAGCATCGAGCCGTCGGGCGAGACCTGCGGGTCGGTCACGCCGACCAGACACAGGAGATCTCCCGCGACGATGGCTCGCCGTTGAGGGGCTTTCTTGGAGCGGGAGCGTGCGGCGGAAGCGCCGCGACGGTTCGGTGTGGTGGCGGTCGGCATGAGAGACTTTTCCCGAGAGCGAACGAATCAGATCGCGATGCTACCATCGCGTTCCCTATGACAGCCGTCCGCACCACTGCGCGACCCAAACAGCTCGTGCACGCCGATTGGGTGTGGACGGGCGGCCGCCTCCAGCGATCCCACGCGGTCGGCATCGATGAGGACGGTCGCATCACTTCGGTGGCACCAGCCACTGGTCCCTCGACGCTGCGGCTGCCCGGCAAGGCGCTGATTCCCGGTTTCGTCAGCGCCCACTCGCACGCATTTCAGCGCGGGCTTCGCGGAGTGACGGAACGATTCTCCAGTGGCGCGGGTGGATTCTTCCCCTGGCGCGAGGCGATGTACGGCCTGGTCGAGACGCTCACCGTCGACACCTGCTACGAACTTTCGCGCCAGTGCTTTAGCGAGATGCTGTCGGCGGGCATCACATCGGTGGGGGAGTTTCACTACATTCGCCATCTGACGAGCGCCGCCGACGAAGCCGAAGAGCTTCGCTACGCTCTCGATGCCAGTGTGCTCAGCGCTGCTCGCGATGTCGGCATACGCATCGTGCTCCTGCACGCCTGCTACATGCGGGGCGGGTTCGAGGCGTCGCTCGCGGGCGGCCAAGTCCGTTTTCGTACGCGCGACGAGATCGACTATTGGAGCCGCTTCGACGCCCTCGTCGACGCATGCCACGGGCCGGCGCAGACCGTCGCCGCCACAGCCCACAGCGTGCGGGCAGTGCCGATCGAGACGATCGAACGGCTGCATCGAGAAAGTGTCCGGCGCGGCGTCGTCTTCCATATGCACTTGGAAGAGGTGCGGCGAGAGATCACCGACTGTATGGCTGCCCACGGCAAGCGGCCGGCGCAGTTGCTGCTGGAACGATTGGCGATCGATGATCGATTTACCGCGGTTCATTGCACGCACACCTGTGCGGAGGATCTCACGCAACTGGCCACGCGCGGCGCGACGGTCTGTCTCTGCCCGCTCACCGAAGGCAATCTCGGAGACGGCATCTGCGACGTCGCGGCGATTCGGGCCGCGGGTGGAGCGATCGCCTTCGGCAGCGACCTGAACAGTCGACTCGCGCCGACGGAGGAATTGCGCTGGATCGAGTACGTCCAGCGAGTCCGTCATGAAACGCGCGGAGCTGTCGTCGGCGGCGATGGCGACGCTGGCGCGGCGCTGCTCTCGATAGGCACCGAGCAGGGCGCGAAATCGCTTGGACTAGAGACCGGGGCCGTCGCCGCAGGAAAGCTCGCGGATATGGCGATCGTCGATCTCAATCACGCGACGATGCTTGGCTGGACGCCCGAGCACTTCGCGTCGCACCTGATCTTCGGTACCGGCACCAGCGCGGTGTGCGGCACCTGCGTCGGGGGAACGTGGCGGATTCGCCGCTGATGGCTGATGACTGAAGAACACGGGAACCGCATGACGGACATTCGCATCGGCATCGATCTCGGCGGCACGAAAATCGAGGGCATCGCCCTTGATGCGCAGGGCGCGACGCTGTGGCGCGAGCGGGTGCCGACGCCGCAGGGGGACTACGACGGGACGATCGAAGCGATATCGGGACTGATCGAGCGCATCGAGCGCGATTGCCGCGGACGTGGTTCGGTCGGCATCGGAACGCCCGGTTCGACATCGCCGTCGTCGGGTCTCCATCGCAATTCCAACTCGCTGTGTCTGAACGGCAGGGCGCTGCATCGCGATATTGAAACGCGACTTGCCCGGACCGTCCTACTCACCAACGACGCGAACTGCTTCGCCCTCTCCGAGGCGCTCACCGGCGCTGCCCGCGGCGCCAACGTCGTCTTCGGCGTGATCCTCGGCACGGGCGTCGGTGGTGGCGTGGTAGTGAACGGGCGGGCGCTGCACGGACACAACGGCATCGCGGGAGAATGGGGACACTCTCCGACGCCCGACACCGACCGAAGCGAGCGTGAAGCTCGTCCGTGTTACTGCGGTCTGCACGGTTGCCGCGAACAGTTTCTCTCGGGACCTGCGATCGAGCGTGAGCATTTCGCGGCATTTGGAGTGTCGTTGACCGTCGCCGAGATCGCCCGCCACGCCCAGCGCGGCACGGACCTCGACAGCCGGGTCACGATCATGCGGCTCATCGAGCGTCTGTCCCGCTCGCTGAGTGAGGTCGTGAATCTCCTCGATCCCGATTGCATCGTGCTTGGTGGCGGCGTGAGCAACGTCGAGGCCCTGTACGAAGCGGTCCCGCCGTTGGTGGCGCGATTCGCTTTCACCGACACCTTCACCACACCGATCGTGCGGGCGATGCACGGCGATTCCAGCGGCGTCTTCGGCGCTGCCATGTTGTAGCGTCATGTAGCGTCATGTAGCGTCAACCCGCCCTGACACCTTGTTGCTCGATCGGCAGACGGTACGCTTGCGGTACATGACGGCCGCCATTCCATTGCTGCTGATCGACGACGACCTCGAACTGTGCGAGTTGCTGACTGACTATCTTGGCACCGCCGGCTTCAAAGTTGAGGCGGCGCGAGACGTCGAGCATGGCGTGCGACTCGCGCTTGGCGGCACGTTCTCCTTGGCGGTCCTCGACGTGATGCTGCCCGGCACCGACGGCTTTGATGTGCTGCGGCGCATCCGTTCCGCCAGCGGACTTCCAGTCCTGATGCTGACCGCTCGCGGTGACGACGTCGATCGCATCGTCGGGCTTGAGAACGGCGCGGACGACTATCTGCCCAAGCCGTTCAATCCGCGCGAACTCGTCGCCAGACTGCGGGCGGTGCTGCGGCGAACGAGCGAGCAACGCCCCGGCTCCTCGGAGCCTCGGGTTCTCACGATCGGCGATCTGGTGCTCGATCCCAGCGGCGAGACCGTCGAGTGCGGTGGCCGACGAATCGCGCTGACCGAGACCGAGGTGGATCTGCTCGAATTACTCGTCCGCTTCGCTGGACAGCCGGTGTCGCGTGAGCAGTTGTCGCGCATCGTTCTCGGCCGGGAGCTCTTTCCCGACGATCGCAGCGTCGATGTCCATATCTCCAACGTGCGCCGCAAGCTCAGCACGTGCCCCGGCGGTGCGGAACGGATCCGAACGCTGCGCGGCACGGGTTACATGTACGTTGACCCGGCCGCGCAATCCTCTGGAGGCGAGCCTTCGGTATCCGTTTCGCCGTGACGCATCCGACAGATTGACGCGACTGTTCGGCCATTTCCATGCGCGGCATCTTTCTCACGATCTTCCTCTGGTTCTGGCTGGCGCTCACGCTGATGGCGGTGAGCGTGGCACTCATTACCTGGGCCTATCAGCTTGAGGGCGGCTCGATGACGGTGGCGCCTGCGCAGCCGAGGCGGCTGCAACCGCTGCAACTGGCTGGTGCACTGGCTCTGCGGGACGTTCGCGGCGACGAGGCCTTTACTGCCCATCGTCACGAACTCGAGGAGTCGAGTCGTATCCAAACGTACTTCCTCGACGTGCGCGGTGACGACATCGGCGGTGAACCTGTCCCTCCGGCGCTGCGGGCCTTCGCGATCGGATTCGATGCGGCAAAGGATGTCGGCACGCGACGGTTCGATGGAGTCGAGGCGACCATCTGGGAACTGCGAGACGGGACCGGCCAGCGGATCATCGCGATCGCTGTTCCGCGAAACCTGCGACCGACATCGGTCGCAGAGAGTTTGGAAGGTGTCGAACGCGGCGGACCGACCGCTTGGTGGAGTTTCGACTTTCTCTCGACGCCCCTGCCGGTCTTTGCGTTGCGACTGGTCACCATCCTACTCGTCGCTGGCATCGGTTGTTACGCGCTGGCCCGATCGCTCACGGCGCCCGTCCGTCGGCTGCAGCGAGTCGTTCGTCAGTTCGCCTCCGGAGATCTCGACACGCGCGTCGATCCGCAGCTCTCCAAGCGCGCCGATGAGATCGGTGAACTCTCGCGTGACGTCGATGCAATGGCTCTTCGCGTCGCGTCGCTGCTGACCTCGCAGCAGCGACTTCTGCAGGACGTGTCGCATGAATCACGATCACCGCTGGCGCGACTGCACGTCGCACTCGAGATAGCGCGCGGCAGTGCTGGCGTCAGCGCGGAAGCACCGCTGGCCCGCGTGGGACGCGAGGCCGACCGATTGAACGAACTCATCGAACAGTTGCTGACGCTGGCAAAGTTAGAGAGCGCGCCACCGGTCACGGAACGTTCGCCGATCGAGATGATCAGTTTCGTGGCGGAGATTGTGGGCGACGCCGACTTCGAGGCTGCGGCGACATCGCGTCATGTGCGGATGACCCGTGCCGATGCGTGCAGCGTGGTGGGTTCGCCGTCGCTGCTGCGGAGCGCGATCGAGAACGTGGTCCGCAACGCGTTGCAGCACTCGCCACCCAACGGCGAGGTCGAGGTGTCGGTTCTGCGGCCTCCAGACCACGAGCCGACCGCCGCAACGATTCTGGTGCGCGACCACGGGAACGGCGTGCCGCCGGATGCATTGGAGCGGATCTTCGTGCCGTTCTATCGCGTGGACGATCAGGCGAACGCGGCCACCGATCGTGCTCGACGTCGCGGAACCGGCCTCGGTCTGGCGATTGCTGATCGGGCGGTCCGATCGCACGGTGGAACGATCATCGCCGCCAACGCCGAGTCCGGCGGGTTGCTCGTGCGGATTGATTTGCCGAAGGGATGAGCGCTTATGAGAAGCGATTCCTCTTCAAAACCGATCAGGCCGCATCATCGACACATCGAAACAAGGTGTTTCCTTGAAGAGCATCTCCGTTGCGGCTTGCCCCGTCACCGGCCCGAGGGTCATACCCATCATGGCGTGACCGCCGGCGATGAGGACGCCTTCGGCGCGGGGCGCGAATCCCAGAATCGGCATGCCGTCGCTGGTACACGGGCGATAGCCAGCCCATTCGGCGATCGTCCGCGCAGCATCGAGTCCGTGCAGATAACGCTCCGCGCCCTTGGGCAGCATCGCAAGTCGTTCGCGGCGCCATGGTTCACCAAGGCGATCGATCTCAAGCGTCCCCGCGAGCCGCAATTCGTTGCGCATCGGTGTCACGGCGACAAACGTCTCGTGCAGCACCATGCCGGTTGTCGGCAGGCGCGGCAGTCCCTTGAGCTGCAGGTGATAGCCGCGGGCACCGACCATCGGCACGCGCACGCCAAGTTGCTTCGCGAGGTCGGACGTCCAGACCCCGGCGGCGAGGACGACCGCATCGCCTTCGACCGAACTGCCGTCTTTCAGCGTGACACCGGCGACACGACCGGTCGCACTTCGCAGAAAGCCGTTGACGGTTGCGTTCGTGCGAAGCGACGCCCCGCGGGTCATGCACGCCCGCGAGAGTCCGATGAGAAAGTCGCCGGGATGAGCATGCGCTGAATCGGTGTAGTGAATCGCGCCCGCGATCTCCGGTCGGAAGATCGGATCGCGGGCTCGCAACTCGTCCCCGG
Source organism: Phycisphaerales bacterium (assembly GCA_038318935.1). Taxonomy (GTDB): domain Bacteria; phylum Planctomycetota; class Phycisphaerae; order Phycisphaerales; family SM1A02; genus JAEUIT01. The sequence goes on along the minus strand of JBBQCR010000076.1, from coordinate 2,161 downwards.
TGAGTCGGCGATACGAATAGCCGTAGCGCGTCAGCGATTGGGCTTCCGCCTCGGCGTGGTCCATGTTCTCGGGATTCATCACCACATCGAGCCAGCCATCGCGGGCGTAGTCGCAGTCGATCGACTCCTCACGGATCATCTGCTCGTACAAGGCCAGCGTCTTGAATCCCATGTCGCACAACACCGCCATGCACCGATCGAGATGCCGCCGATTGCAGTTCCAGTGGAAGTGCCACATCCAAGAGAGGAGCGCCGGATCAGCGCGCGGCTTGATGTACAGCGGACTGGTGGCGTCGAACATCCACTTCATGCCGCGCCACGACACGCCAGGGCGGGTGAGCGGGTAGTGGCCTATCGAAAGCAACCCGGCGTTTCCGCAGCTTGCGCTGTCGCCGATCGGCTCGCGATCGAGCAGCGTGACTCGCACGCCACGCCGCAGGAGGAACCAGGCGGTCGAGAGTCCGACGATGCCGGCGCCGACGACGACGACGTGACGAGGTGAAGCGGTGGAGGGCATTGGAGGGGACGCGGAACGTCGCGTCGAGATTGTAGAGGTTGTCAGCGTGTCGTATGGTGCAGGCTCGTCGAGGGATCGCACCGTTTCCGGGAGAGCGCATGGCATTCGGACTGGGCATCATCGGCGCTGGCAGCATCGGGAACGTGCACGCTGACGCGGCGATTCGCACAGGGGTGCGGATCGTCGGAGCGTGGGACGTGCACCACGAGCGGGCGAAGGCGCTGACCGCGCGATGTGGTGGTGCCGCTGCGGCGAACATCGACGACCTCCTGGCGATGCCGGGCGTCGATGCAGTTGCGGTCGCGGTACCGAACGTGGTGCATGCGGAGTGCGCGATTCGGGCGCTCGAGCGCGGGAAGCACGTCCTGCTCGAGAAGCCCATGGCCATGAACGTGGCCGAATGCGACGCGATCATCGCCGCGGCCCGCACCGCGAAGCGCACCGTGCAGCTTGGGTTCGTCTGCCGAGGGACACCCACGTCGGCGATGGCGAAGTCGCTGGTCGATGCCGGTCGCCTCGGGCGGATCTACCACGCCAAGTGCAGCATCTACCGGCGTCGCGGCATTCCAGGTCTCGGTGGATGGTTCACCACCAAGGCGACCTCGGGCGGCGGTCCGCTCATCGATCTTGGCGTGCATGTGCTTGATCTCGTGCGCTACCTGACCGACAAGCCAAAAGCCGTTCGGGCAAGCGGCGCCTGCTACGCGACCTTCGGCTCGCCGATCGCTTCGTATCGCTACGTCGACATGTGGGCGGGACCGCCGAAGCTCGATGGCACCAGCGATGTCGAGGATCACGCGACGGCGCTGGTGCGTTGCGAAGGCGGCCTGACGATCGAGATGAACGTGACATGGGCTATGAACCAGCCCGACGGCGCGCTCAAGGACGGCATTTTTCTCTTTGGCGACCGTGGCGGTGTGTCGTTTGAGATCTTCGGATCGCAGGTGACCCTTGCGACCGAGGAAGACGGTCACATCGTCGATGTCAAGCCACTGCTCGCGCAAGGCGACGCCACGCAGCGGGCGTGGGACGCCCAGTACCGCCAATTCATCGGCGTGGTGCGGGACGGGACTCCGCCGCATGCCGACGCCGCCGACGGGCGTGCGATTCAATCGCTTCTTGAGGCGATCTATCGCTCCAGTGGCGAGCGGCGCGAAGTCGACGTTGGATGATGGATCACGATAGAAAAAAGCGAGGCGGGCCGGCGATTGCGGGCCCGCCTCGCTAGTTGATGTTGACCGTTGGGTGTTGTTGACAGCGAGCGTGTCGCGTGAGCGACGCAGCGTTCGTCACTTCGCGGCTTCGTATTCCTTCAGCGAGGCCTCGAGCTGTGCCTTCATCGGCTCCTCGGTCATGGCCACTGCCTGCTTCTGCAGTTCGATGGCCTTCGCCTTGTCGCCCATCTCCCAGTAGCAGCGCGCCAGGGTGTCGATGATTGTGCCGTCCTTCCCGCCGCTGGCGTCCACCGCCTTCTGGGCGATGGAGAGAGCGAGCTTGTAGTCGCGATCCTTGATCGGCATCTTCGGATCGACCAGCGTCCAGGCGATCTGGTTGAGCATCATCGCGTTGCTGCTGTTCTTCGCGGCCAGATCGGACGCGATTCCATAGCCAATGCTCGGCTGGTTGGCCTTGGTCAGGCAGACC
>JBBQCR010000075.1:0-11683 GCA_038318935.1 Phycisphaerales bacterium | reverse complement strand
CGATGACGACGAGCACTGCGACCCACGTCCTGCGTAGACGAACGCTTGCCCGAGCAACCGAAGACTCTGCCCCGCGAACCACTCGCGCGGATGTCGCACGCCCCCGAGCGACGCAGATCGCCTGATGGTTTGAAGGTGTGTGTCTACTATGTGAGGCTCACGGCGCTGGCTGGCAGATCCTCGATGAGCACGTTGCTAATAACGACGGCGACACCGACTCAGAGCAGTCCTTTCACAATCTTCCGACATTCGTGTGTGTCCCGTACGCGCCTCACATTCGTGTGTGTCCCGTACGCGCCTGCGTACGCGCCTCCTGTCTCGTCGAGCGTACGGCATAGCAGAGACTATGTAGACTCCGCGCTCCTTCGTGTGTGTCCCGTACGCGCTCCCGCCCCGTACGCGCTCCTACTTGCTCCGATCACCCTATCACCTCAAGCATCACGATCGAAGCGATCGAGATTCATGACCTTTTCCCACGCGGCTACGAAGTCGCGCACGAACGCCGGCTGCGAATCGTTGCACGAGTAGACCTCCGCCAGGGCACGGAGCTGCGAATTCGAACCGAAGACGAGGTCGACGATCGTCCCCGTCCACTTGAGCTTGCCCGTCGAGCGATCGCGTCCCTCGAAGACGCCTTCCGCGGTCGCCGACTTCTGCCACCTGGTGCTCATGTCGAGCAGATTCACGAAGAAGTCGTTCGACAGCGTTTCGGGGCGATGAGTAAAGACGCCGAGGGCCGACTGTCCGATGTTGGCGTTCAGGGCTCGCATGCCTCCGATGAGCACCGTCATCTCGGGTGCCGTGAGGTTCAAGAGACTCGCTCGGTCGACCAGCATCTCCGCGGCGACCGAGTCGTAGCCCTTTCGCACATAGCTGCGGAATCCGTCCGCACGCGGTTCAAGCGCCGCAAACGACTCCACGTCGGTTTGTGCCTGGGTGGCATCCATGCGCCCCGGCGCGAATGGCACGGTCACGTTAAGCCCCGCCTTCTTCGCGGCGACCTCGATCGCTGCGCAGCCGCCCAGAACGATCAGGTCAGCGAGCGAGACCTGTTTGCCGCCGGCTTGGCTGCCGTTGAATGCCTGCTGAATCGCCTCCAACTTTCGCAGGATTTGGGCGAGCTCGGCCGGCTGGTTGAGTTCCCAGTCCTTCTGTGGCGCTAGGCGAATGCGCGCGCCGTTAGCGCCGCCTCGCTTGTCGCTGCCGCGAAACGTTGCAGCCGATGCCCAGGCCGTTGAGACCAGTTGGGCGATCGTCAATCCCGAAGCGAGGATCTTGCTCTTGAGCGCGGCAATGTCGCTTGCGTCGATCAACGCGTGATCAACCGGCGCAATCGGATCCTGCCAAAGCAGTGCCTCGGCGGGAACCTCCGGCCCGAGATACCGCGAGCGAGGTCCCATGTCGCGGTGCGTCAGCTTGAACCACGCGCGGGCGAACGCATCGGCAAGCTGATCCGGGTGCTGATGAAAACGGCGCGAGATCTTCTCGTACGCCGGATCGAATCGCAGCGAAAGATCCGTGGTCAGCATCGAAGGTGCGTGGCGCTTCGACGGGTTGTGCGCATCGGGAACTAGGCCGGCGCCAGCGCCATCCTTAGGCGTCCACTGATGCGCGCCCGCCGGACTCTTGGTCAGCTCCCATTCGAAGCCGAACAGGTTCTCGAAGTAGTTGTTGCTCCACATGGTCGGAGTCTTGGTCCAGGTGACTTCGAGTCCGCTCGTGATAGCGTCTGCACCTTTCCCAGATCCGAATCTGCTCGACCAGCCGAGTCCCTGCTCTTCGATGGTGCTCGCTTCCGGTTCCGCGCCTATCAGCTTCGCGTCGCCAGCCCCATGGGTTTTACCGAAGGAGTGGCCGCCTGCGATCAAGGCCACAGTCTCCTCGTCGTTCATCGCCATGCGGGCGAACGTCTCGCGGATGTCTCTCGCCGCCGCAATGGGATCGGGAGTTCCGTTGGGACCTTCCGGGTTGACATAGATCAGACCCATCTGCACGGCCGCGAGAGGGTTCGCGAGCGCGCGGTCGCCGCTGTAGCGCTCGTCGCCCAGCCACTTCTTCTCGGAGCCCCAGTACGTGCTTTCATCGGGCTCCCAGACATCCTCGCGCCCGCCGGCGAACCCGAAGGTCTTGAAGCCCATCGATTCAAGGGCCACATTTCCAGAGAGGATCATGAGGTCGGCCCAGGAGATCTTGCGACCGTACTTCTGCTTGATCGGCCAGAGCAGCCGGCGGGCCTTGTCGAGGTTGACGTTGTCGGGCCAACTGTTGAGCGGCGCGAAACGTTGTTGGCCCGCACCCGCGCCGCCGCGGCCATCGCCGATGCGGTAGGTTCCCGCGCTGTGCCACGCCATGCGGATGAACAAGGGACCGTAGTGCCCGAAGTCCGCGGGCCACCAGTCCTGCGAGTCGGTCATCAGGGCCGTGAGGTCCTTCTTCACTGCCTTGAGATCAAGGCTCTTGAACTCCTTGGCGTAGTCGAACGACTCACCCATAGGGTTCGACAACGGTGAATGCTGGTGCAGGATCTTCAGATTCAATTGCTCGGGCCACCACCCCGCGTTGGTCTGCGCGCCGTTCGTCGCGTTCTGAAGGACACCCTGCGCGAACGGACACTTACCTTGACTCTCTTGCATATTCATGTTCCTTTGCGGTGATTGATCGTTGGATTGAGTCGGACTCGCAGGTCACCGAAGCTGCTGCGGTCACTTGCTGTTCGAGCCCCGCGCTTTCGGGAGACATTTGGCGCAGGTTCCCCAGTAGATGACCTCCGCCTCGTCAACTTGAAAGCCCGAGCTGTTGGAAGCTTTCAAGCATGGCGACTTGCCGACGGCGCAATCGACGTCGGCCGTCTTCCCGCACGATCGGCAGATCATGTGGTGATGGTTGTCACCGACGCGATCTTCGTAGCGGGCCGGAGAACCCGCTGGCTCAATGCGCCGGACGATGCGCTTCTCGGTCAGGATCGCCAGCGCGTCGTAGACCGCCTGGCGCGAGATGGCACCGATCGTCCTGCGAACGGACGCTGCGACCTCGTCCGCAGTGCAATGTGGCCGCGCTGAAATCGCCCGCAGCACCGCCAGGCGCTGGGCGGTGATTTGAACACCGTGTTGCTCGAAGACCTTGGCGAGCTCGTCGCTCATGCCCGGACAATATCGAGGTTCTGGACCTTGTCAAGATCTCGGCACAGTCCACCAACCTTCGTGCCGCAGACTTGTGCCCTCACCCGTGCGACATCACGTCAGTCCCGTCCAGGTCGCCTCCGCCGCTTCCTTCCAGCGAGCCCGGATCGCGTCGAACCGTTCGCTGCTGAGTGGACCACCCTCGCGCAACAGGTCCGCGTTCTGCTTCCATCGCTCGGGCTTGGTTGTGCCGACGATCGCGACGTCCACGCCCGGCACCGCAAGTGTGAATCGCAAGGCAATGCCGGCCGCACCCTCGGGGCCCGACGAAGCGCGGGCGTCGCCACGCGTGAAGTCGTAGTTGAGCTTCCGGAGCCGCTTCCAGTAGTCAACGACATAGCCGTCCTTGGGCTCCTCGTCATGGCGCCACACTGCGTTCGCGATCGGGCGCTTCGCGATCACGCCCATGCTCTTCGCCCGCGCCTTCGGCAAAGTCAGTTCAATGCACTCCTGATCGGCGATGTTCACGGAGGTCTGAAGCGCGTCGAAGCGCCCACACTCGACGGCGTACAGCGCCGCGGCCGAGTCGCCGCTGTAGCCGATGTAGCGGGTTTTCCCGGCCTTCTTCGCCTTCTCGAGGGCCGCGATGCACTCGCCCTTCTCAAGAATCTCGCGGCCACAGGAATGCAGTTGGACGAGATCGACATGGTCGGTGCGAAGCCGTTCGAGGCTGCGTTCGATCGACTTCTCAATCGACGCGGCGGTCCACCCCGCGTCGCCCTGCTCCATGTGCCCGACCTTCGTGAAGAGGTGGTAGTCCTTGCGTCGACTGGCAACGGCTTTGCCGATCGCCTCTTCCGAGCCCGCGTAGCACTCTGCGGTATCGATCACGTTGAGTCCGGCATCGAGCGCCGAATTGATGAGGCGATCGACGGTCGACTGCTCGACCTGCTGGTATCCAATCTCAGCTCCACCGAAGCCGAGCACGGTGACAGTCAGGTCGGTCGCACCGAACTTGCGGCGCTCAAGCGTGGTGGAACCCGCCGCGGGTGAAGCTGGTGGCGGAGGCGAGCCAGCCTGTCCGGCATGTCCTGAAGCGACCATTGCCATCAGCGCGGCGGTGCTCGCGAGAAAATCACGGCGGGTTGCGTGCGACATCGTGGTGTCTCCAACGGCGGATTCGAAGCGCCGGCTTTGTCCAAGCTCGGACTGGCCGACTGATGAGCCAGACCGACAGCATACGGTCGGCCACGGCAGCCGCTGGAGGAAGTGCCGCGCTGCCCTCGCGTCAGCAGCCTCTGGCAAAGGTGCTTTGAAAGAGCGGCAACGGCGCAGTATTGGCAACGGAACGAGCGACTTGCGCCCACGAAGACATCATCCCTTCTGCTCGTCCGCAGCCAACATGACTGTTGCCACAGGCGGTCAGCCCCTACTGCCATTTGCCTCGCCGCGATCGGGGCGCTCGCCCGAGGGACTCAAGCTCCGCGTTGACCGCCAGCCGATCGAACGCGTCGGGGCCGTCGATGTCCTTCGCGCATGAATGCATGAACGCATGAACGCATGAGTGTCGGGCCTCGCGAGAGACGTCGTAACACGTCGCCGTTGCGACCCAATTGAGAGCCGCAACCATGCTGAACCGGCAATCCTTGCGACGGCATTGCGCGCACGAACGAGCAGTCAGTTCCCGCCCCGGATGACCATCCGGAACTTCAACGACCGGGACTCGCTCTTGTATCGCCGCAGCATCCGCAGCCGCACCGCGCGGATGCCGCGGGCCGTGAATGCGTTCTGCTGCAGCGACGCCAACAGCGCCATATCAAACACCGCCGAGCGGATCCAGTCAATGTCGCGGCCGTAGCCGCTCACCGCCACCGCACCGGTCTCGGCCAGGAACTTCTGGATGCGCCGCTCGTGCATGATGAGCGTGCGGCAACTGGAGAAGTGGATGATGCGCTGGGCACAGCGCCCGCGGAGGTGATCTTCCAATTCATCGATCGTCATGTGGCTGCTGCGGCGGCGCAGATCGCCGAACTGTACTTCGCCCTCGATGCCGTGAAATCCGATGTACAGGATCGGATAGTCGTCGTGCTTCCGCTGCGTCCACTTGTCGAGGTAATGCAGAAGCGCATCGCGGGTGACGACGTTGCGGTGGATGAACGGAATCCGTAGCGGCGATCGGCCGAGCAGTTCCAACAAGGGCTCCACCGTGGGAGCTCGCGTGATGTCGGTCCAGTCGGTTTCGAGGCAGAAGACGCCGCGTGCTTTGGCCAGGGCGAGGGTGTAGTGCGATTCGCGCATGGATTGGCTGAGAACTCCTCGACCGAAGGCACCGTTGGCGCTGAGTGGAAATGCAAGTCCTTCAATCGGACTCGCCGCTTGAGGCCCAGCGCTCCCAAGCCCGGGCATCAAACGTGAAGAGTTGTGCGGCGCGATGACGCACGCCACGCTGAAAGATAGGCAGTTCCATCAGGATGCCCGTGGGCCGCAGTTCAACCAGCTTTCGCCGGAAGTTCCCGCGGTCGATCGGGGCCGCGAGCAGTCGCTCGTAGAACAGGCGGATCGCCGAGAGCGGGAACGGATCCGGCAGAAGCCCGAACAGCGCCGGCTGACGGTTGGTCGCGTCTGGCCCGATGCCCATCGCGTCGGCCGCCGCCCGCAGCAGATGTCGCGGCAGCACCCGTCGCGTCACCGGGTCGTTGAGGATCTCGGCGTCGAGCCCCTGCTTTGCCGCAGCGACCACCAAAGCGTGGTCCGCCACCAGACTCGGCAACCGCGCGACGGCGTGCCACGTCCCGCGCGGCTGGGAGGGATCGGCACCCCGGAGCGACCCGGCCCGAACGATCGACCACGACACCAAGGCAATCTCGCGTTGTCCAGCGACTCGGTCTGGCTCGGAGAACACCGCGCATCGTTCGCGACGAACGACGTCCTTCGCAAAAGGCAGCGACCCGATCAAGGCGGTCACCGCGTCGACCTCCGATTCCGCATCGCCGAGCGTTCGCTGCGGCAGGGTCCAGCGCGCGGGATCACTCTCGGCGGAGACGAGCCACACCGAGAGCTCGTCGCTGACCAAGCGGAAGGGAACGCAGATGACGATGACCGAAGCCACGAGTCGATTTGACCTGATGCGCCTAGTCGAGTCAAATCGGCCCCAACCTCCCCATGCCGCTCACCCTCCTCATCACCGGTTTTGAACCCTTTGGCGGCAGTTCGATCAATCCTTCAGCGGAGATCCTCCGCCGACTCAAGCCCACGAGTGTCACCGGAGCCACGCTCGCCAGGCACCTCCTCCCGGTCGAAAGTGGTGCGGCGGTCGAGACGCTTCTTCGAGTGTTTCGTCGATCGAAGCCCGATGCGGTGGTCTGTCTTGGCGAATCGGGAGTCGCGACCGGCATGGTCTTCGAACGACTCGCCGCGAACCTGCGCGACTATCGCATCGCGGACAACAAGGGGACGACGATCATCGACCAACCAGTCGTCGACGACGGACCGGCCGCGTACTTCGCAACGCTGCCGCTGCGGGCGATGCTGGCGGCGGCCCACAAGGCTGGCGTTCCGGCCGACCTCTCGATGAGCGCGGGGACCTATCTCTGCAACGAAGTGATGTATGCCATCCTGCACGAGACCGTCACGCGCGGTCCGATGGTCCCCGCGGGATTCGTCCATCTGCCGCAGCTGCCGGCGCAGGCGATCGCCGTGCCGCGCGGTCGGGCGACCATGGCAGTCGAGACGTCGCTCCGCGGTGTGCTTGCAGCCCTCGCGGCACTGGTCGCCTCAACCGGCCCGACGAAACCGCGTCGGCCCCGCAGCAAATGACCACGGGGCAACGACCGGTCGGGTCTCGTCCGCGAGCGAGTTCTGGGCATCCATCAGCGGTCCGGGCGACAGCGTCCCGATCACCAGCGTGTCGGCGTCGCTCTCGCTGACGAGACGACCACCGAACTCGACGATCAGTCGCTCGATGAGTCGACCTGCCTTTCCCGCGTGCACGACGGAAACGTGGCGCCCCGCAAGCAACGCCCGCTCGCGCGTGAACGTCGCCCGAGCCGCTGTTTCACCCGTGAATCGCCGCCAAAGCTCGTCGTCCATCGCCACACGACGCTGCTCTTCGACCGTGGCGTTGAACTCCTCGAGCCCTGCGCGATAGCCCTCCAGAGCGCCTTCCTTTGTGGCGATCGACTCGTAGCGCTCGATCGTCTCGCGGAGCGCTGCCTCGTAGACCCGCTCCGGTGCGTAGCGACGCAAGACCCAGCCGTTGTTGCGCATAAGCCGGCCGAGCACCAGACCCATGTCGCGATTGGTGGGCGTCTTGGTGTGCAGGACCTTGAATCGCGGGTCGTGCGTGACGCGCCGGCCGCCCAAGAGGAGCCGCGCACAGAGATCGTATTCTTCGACGTAGAAGTGGAACGCCGGGTCGTATCCGCCGGCGGTCACGAAGGCATCGCGACGGATCGCCGCTCCGCATCCAACAATCACCTCCGGCAAGCCGCCCTGCTCGTGGCCGCCGCCGGGTAGAAAGATCTCCGCTCCGATCGCTGCGACGTCGTTGGGTGCCTCGTCGAGCGCATCAACAAAGTGCATGTCCAGCGGATGCGAGTCGTCGTCAAGCATCACAATCCAGCGACCGCTCGCGATTCGCACGCCGTCGTTGCGGGCAGCGGCACCTTCGTTCCTCGGCCTGCGCAGCGTGCATGCTCGCCAACCGTTCGGCAACCGACCCGGCACAGTCACTGGCTCGCGCGAGTGATTGTCGACGACGATGACTTCCGCACCAATGACCGGATCAAGCTGACCAAGCCGCTCCATCGTCAGGGCGAGTTCCTGCGGGCGATTGCGGGTGGGAAGAACGAAACTGACAAGCGGATCCATGACCTGTTGATCCTTCGAATGACCTCAAATTGCCGCGGCGCCAGCCAACGTCGCGGCAGGTGCGAGGCCATACGCGAGTTGAGCCTGATTGAGTCGGGCGAGTCCACGGCGAAGTTCCGCGGCGTCGATGGGAATGTTGCCAAGCCTCTGAGCTTCCGCCGCCGCAGCAACACTGCCGAGAATCGCGGCCTGGGCAACGCTTCCCCCTGCAGCAAGTGTCAGCGTCGCAGCGGAGAGAAGCGCATCGCCGCAACCGAGCTGGTCCACGGCGAACGGTGCAAAGCTCGGCACGTGTTCGCCTGCAACGCGCTCCAGCCATCGCTCGCCCTCGCGTTCGGAATCGGCGGGCCGGTCGAAGGCGATCAGACCGTCGGGACCAAGCGTGACGATCGCAGCTCGTGATCGCGTCATGTCCAGCAGCGACCAGACGACGCTTGCAAGTCCGTCTTCGGAGAGATGCGTCGCTTCGCGCAGCTCCGACTCGCTCGGACAGAGGAGATCCATCGAGTCCATGGCCAGCAGGTTCGCTCGACGACCGCTCACGTCGCCGGTCATCGTCCGTACCAGCGGTCGAATGGCCTGACAGAGCGGACCGATCGTCGCCGGTGCGAGAACCCCGAGCGCGAAGTCAGCGATGATCGCCGCGTCCGCGCCCATCGCCGCGTCACGTGCCATCGCGTGCAGTTGTTCGCGCTGCGCGGCGTCGAGATCGAGGCGCTGGCCGATGTCGAGCTTCATGACTTTTTGCGCGCCGACCAGGAATCGCTGTTTCTCCACTAGTGGACGATCGCTTTCGATCGAGCGCGTTTCGATGCCGCGCTCCGCGAGTCGGCGACGCATGCGCTCGGACTCCAGCGATCGCGGCAGCGCGGTGACGAGGATCGGCGAGGCGCCCATCGCTGCCAGATGCTGGGCGATGATGGCGGCGCCGCCGTCGAAGCTGCGGCGATCGGTCGGGCGCAGCGAAAGAATTGCCGACTCGCCCGCAACCTCGGCTCGGTCGCAGACCACGTAGGTGTCGATGATCACGTCGCCGCACACCACGACCCGCTTGCCACGGAAGGAACCGACGAGATGGTCGACGCCATTCGCATCGAGATCGTGCTTGCTGAGCAAGCCGCGAAGTCGGGCTTGAAACGGATCCGCGCGATCTTCCATCGCAGCGATCAGGGCCGACGACGAGAAGACCACGTCGCCTGAGGTGAACACCACTCGCCCACCATGCCGCTCAACGATCTGGCGTTCGAGTTGGAAGCGCGGATCACCGTTGCGTTCGTACTCCTTGCCCTTGACGTAGACGTCGGGCTGCGTGCGCTCGAGCAACTCCGCAGCGGTCGGGGCGTCGTTGATCGCAACCCAGTCGACGAAGTCGAGCGCGGCGAGATTTTCCGCACGCAACTCCTCGGGGATCAGCGGTCGGCCTTCGCCCTTCCTCATGACGGCGTCGCCAGTGACGGTGACCAACAGTCGAGTTCCAAACGATCGGGCGTGCCGCAGATGTCGGATGTGGCCGGGATGCACGATGTCGAAGCAGCCGTGGCACTGCACGACCGTCTCACCGCTGCGCTGGGCTTCGCGGACCGCGGCCGAGGCTGCCTCGACATTCAACATCTTGGTGGGTTGCATCAACGCGAGTCCTTCCGCTTCCGCCGGGTTCTCATCGCTCGCCGGCCGGCACGGTCGGAGTCGAGAGGGCGGCGCTCGAAGATCGACCGTCCGCCGGGCCAGACTGCACATTGCGTACCCCCCGAAACGGTCGTCGCACCGGCCGCTCCTGCGCCTCGGCGGCGTCAAACTTTCCGGCCAGCGGCGCACCAACGCCGACGAAGGGCTGGTGTCCGCCCCTGTGGTCTCGATTGTCGTCCCCACCTATCGCCGACCTGCGGCACTCGCCCGCTGTCTCGCGTCGGTGAGGGCGACGGTTTCGGTGCCCCACGAGATCCTCTGCGTCACCGTCGAGGGTGACACCGAGACCGATGAACTGCTGCGATCTGCACCCACGACCCCGAACCTTCGCGTCGTCCGCCAGGCTGCTCGCGAGGGATTCGTCCGGGCCGCCAATGCCGGCTTTCGCGCTGCGACCGGCCGCTGGCTCCTCCAACTGAACGACGATTGCCGGCTCCTGCCGCACTCGGTCGGCAATGCCATCCGGTTCCTTTCGGCACCCGCCCACGGAACTGTCGGGCTTGCGGCGTTCTTTCATGACACGCCCGTGCAGAGAAACGTCTTTCAGCAGATCGAACTCGAGCAGCGCACCTTTCGGGTGTTGCATGTGCGAGGGCTTTGCTACGCCAACTTCGGATTGGTGCGGCGCGAACTTGCCGAGCGACTCGGCTTCTACGACGAGCGGTACCGCATGTACGGCGCGGATCCGGACTTCTCGCTGAAGATCTGGCACGAAGCCCACATGGAAGTGCGCCCCTGCCCAGGCGCGCTGGTCGAGCACGACGAGCTCATCGACGATCGCGCAGCGGGCGAACGCCCCAGTCAACGCGAGGACAACGCCAAACTCTTCGCGAAGTGGCAACTCGACTGACGGTTACACTTTTGCTGTGCCGCTGATAGAGATCGCATTGCATGCGCCGATTGTGACGATCGCCCTCAACGACCCGGAGCGCCGCAACGCCCTCTCGTCGTCGATGTTCGATGCGCTCGACTGCGCCATCGCGGCCGTCGCAGGTCATAGTGCGAGTCAGGTGCTTCGTCTTCGCGGTCTTGGCCCAGCGTTCTGCGCGGGATTCGATCTCCAATCCTGCGTCGCCGACCGCACACTCTTGGCGACCTTCGTGCGACGGCTCAGTCGGCTCAATCGTTCGTTGCGTCGACTCCGTCAGGTCGTGGTCGTCGAGGTACAGGGCGCGGCGCTCGCCGGCGGCTGCGCGATACTGTCTGCGTGCGATTTCGTGTGCGTCGCCCCGGACGCGACGCTTGGATATCCCGTGCACCGAATCGGCGTCTCACCGGCCGTCAGCCTGCCGACGCTCCGTATCGCAACCGGCGGATCCGCGCGTCCGCTCACGCTCTCGGGCGATCTCCTCGACGGAAAGGCAGCGCTCCGCATCGGTTTGGCGACGCACTGCGCCCAGAGCGCTGCAGCGTTGCCATCCATGGTCGAGTCACTCTGCGCGAGTCTTGCGACGAAAGGCCCAAAGGCGCTTGCCGCGACGAAGGCTTGGCTCAATGAACTGGACGGCAGCGATCAGGACGACGCGTTCGATCGAACCGCCGAGGGAAGCGCCGAACTCTGCAGCGAAGCAGAGTGCGTACGAATGCTCGGGGAGTTCTGGGCCCAGCGGAAGCGGTGAGCCCAGTCCTACTAGACACACACGTACCGACAGTTCGCAAGTCCCTACTAGACCCTACTAGACACACACGTACCGACAGTTCGCGACCCGTTCGGTCGCGGACTCGGTGAGCCCAGTCCTACTAGACACACACGTACCAAGTCCCGGTGAGCCCAGTCCTACTAGACACACACGTATCGCGGTCGCGGACAGTTCTACTAGACACACACGTACCGACAGTTCGCGACCCGTTCGGTCGCGGACTGGATAGCAAGGACCAGAACGGTCAGCAATCGGTGCAAGCGCCAGTGCAGCGTCGAATCAGCGCCGCCACAACGTATGAGTGAGCCGTTTGTTAGAACGCGCGTCCCTCTCCTTCCCAAGCTGAAGGTCGAGGGTTCGAATCCCTTT
>JBBQCR010000074.1:0-11696 GCA_038318935.1 Phycisphaerales bacterium | reverse complement strand
ACTCGATCGTCAGCGAGCCGAGCGCAGGGGCGCGAGTTTGCCTTCGGCCTCTGATCGGACCGCTTCGGGCGCGGCACGTTCAGGACGGAGCCGCAGATTGAAGCCTGCGAGTCCCAACGGTCGCATGAAGATCCGCCGCGCGAGATACGCCAAGATCGGCGGCAGCTTGGTGCGCGAGTGACGCAGACCGATCTTCAGCGTCTCTCGATCGGCGATATCGCGCAAGGAGTTGGATACGCCGCCGAGGCGGAAGTTCGTGACCAACTCGTCGAGGTAGTGGAACTGAACACCCTTCTGCCAGCAGCGCTCCAGGAAGTCGAAATCGAGTGTCGTGCGGTAGCGATCATCGAAACCGCCGACGTCCTGATACACGGAGCGGCGCACGAACGTCGCACAGTGCACGCTGCGGCATTGCAGGCCGATGCGGTTGATCCACGTCGGAGCGCAGATCCCAAGCGATGTCCCGTTCTCACGAAGGAAGCGAGCCTTCGCGTGGACGATGCCCGCCTCGGGGTGATCATCGAAGGTACGGATGATGCTGCGCGCCGCGTGCGCCTCAAGCCAGTCGTCGGCGTTGAGAAGGAACACGATGTCCGCGTTGACGGCGGCGATCGCCTCGTTCCATGCCCCAGCGATGCCATCCGCTCGGGATTGGCGGATCACCCGGATCCGGATCGGCAGGTCAAGCTGACGTGCCCGCCCTACGCGGTCGTCGACCTCGCGCACCGTCTTGTCGGTCGATCCGCCGTCGATCACGATGTACTCGGCGGGCAGCACCGACTGCGACAGGACCGAATCCATAGCGCGACCGACGTGCTCGGCTGCGTTCAGGGTCGCTGTGATGACTGCATAGGAAGGTCGCATCGCTCCGTTCCTGCGAACGGCTCCTCGTCTGACGTATTCAACATCAATGTCCCGCGGCGGGAGTATCCAGTATAAGCGACGACTGGTCGACGCGAGACCCACGAGGCGATCCCATCGGCTCCAAGCGGTCTCGAGGAGTGCGCCAGCCCGAGGCCAGTCTGGCCATGATGTTACGATTCAACTGCGACTCTTCCCCTGCATGAACGCCGCCACGCCAAGCCGCCTCGCCCGTGCGATCGACCGACTTCGCGGCCGCCTCGGCGCGACGTGCGCGTTTCCGCTGGACTTCCTTCGTTTTCGGGCGTCCGCCCGGGGCGAGCCCTTGGGTCGCCAACCACGCGTTCGCGACGTTCATGCGTGTCTCGCCGACCGCACAGCTTTGACGTCCTTCGATCGCCACTACGTCTATCACCCCGCATGGGCGATGCGAATTCTGCTTGAAACGCGTCCGGCCGAGCATGTCGACATCTCGTCGATCCTTGCCTTCGCGGCGATGGCCTCGGCGATCGTGCCACTCCGCTTCTATGACTATCGACCAGCGCCGCTCCGGCTTCCGAATCTCTCCTGCGGTCATGCCGATCTGCTGTCGCTTCCCTTCCCCGATCGCAGTCTCTCCTCGCTTTCGTGCATGCACGTCATCGAACACGTGGGGCTTGGGCGCTACGGCGATCCCATCGATGCTGGCGCGGACCAGCGGGCTCTCGCGGAACTCCAACGCGTACTTGCGCCGGGCGGAACGCTCCTGATCGTCGTGCCCGCCGGCATGCCACGGGTGTGCTTCAATGCTCACCGGGTGTACGACCCGGCAACGATCGTCGCATCCGTGCCGAGCCTGCGGTTGCGCTCGTACGCGGTCGTTCCCGACGCCCCGTATGATGCGGGCTTGGTGGACGATCCGGATTTTTCGTGCACGCGCAGGCAGCGCTACGGATGTGGCTGCTTTCGATTCGAGCGACCGTTCAGCGACGGCTGAACGGCTTTGGTCACACGATCACCTCATGTTCCGTACCGGTCGCACCAACGAATCCGCCCGTCACGCGTGGATCCGGCGCGAACTCGCGTCGCTGGCCGCGGGGACGCGACTGCTCGACGCGGGCTGCGGCAAGCAGCCTTATCGCGACGCCTGCTCCCACCTCTCGTACGTCGCTCAGGACTTCGGCGGCTACGACCCGAGTTCCGGCGCGGGCGGACTTCATCCGGACGCGTTCCCATACGGCCACCTCGATCATCGATGCGACATCACCGCGATTCCGGAACCCGACGGCGCGTTCGGCGCGGTGCTCTGTACGGAGGTCATCGAACACGTCGCGGATCCGATCGCGGCCATGCGCGAACTCGCGAGGCTCGTGCGGCCAGGCGGAACCCTACTCATCACCGCCCCGTTCATCAGCCTCACGCACTTCGCCCCCTATCACTTTTGCACCGGATTCAGCCGCTACTTCTACGAAGCGCATCTGTCGGCCTTTGGGTGCGACCGAGTCGCCTGCGAGCCAAACGGCAACTTCTTCGAACTCGTCGCCCAAGAGCTGTGGCGGTTGCCTCGCGCTGCCCGGCGATACGTGGGCTCCTTCGCTGCAATCGCGACGTTGCCGGCGACGGCGATCGGCGTGCCGCTGTGCGCGATCGCGTCGGCGCTCGACGGCAAGGGATGGAAGGGCTCCGCCGAACTCGGCTGTTACGGATTGCACGTCAAGGCGATCCGTTCGAACGAGCCTTCACGTACGCCCAGTGCCGCCGGATCCGTGGCATGAGCCAGAGCGGAACGGTCGCTGCGACGGCCCGCGAGAACCGATGAGCGATGCCAGACATTACGGTGCGACTTTCCGGCGGACTCGGCAACCAGCTCTTTCAATACGCTGCGGGTCGCGCCGCCGCCATCGCCAGCGGGGCCTCGCTTCTTTTGGATTCAGCATCGTTCGAGAGCGATCCGCTCCACCGTCGATTCTCGCTCGGGCGATTCCCGCTGCGCGCCGAGCTGCGAGACCTTGTGGGCTGGCACCGGACGTTGCTGCGATCACCCGGCATCTGGCGCATCGCCCGCTCGACGGGATTCTCGGTGCGCGTCGGCGACACGCGATTCCTCTTCGATCGGCTGCGCGGTTTCGACGCTCGCGTCACCGAGATCAGCGAGCATCGCGTCCTCACCGGCTACTGGCAGGACGAGCGTTACTTCGCACACGCCTTCGACTCGCTGCGCGCGGAGTTGGACCCCAGCGCTGCGTTTCCCGAGGCGACCCGTGCACTCGGTGCGGAGTTGGCTACCGGCGCTTCGTTAGCGTTGCATGTGCGTCGCGCTGATTTCGCTCAGGGAAGCAGCCCTCACGGCACGTGTTCGCCCGCGTACTACGCGGCGGCCGTCGCGTGGATCCGCAGTGCCGCCGATGTCGATCGGGCAGTGGTCTTCTCCGACGATCCGACCTGGGCCCAGCGCACGCTTGATATAGGCATGCCGTTCCAGACCATGCCCCGCGACGCCGCCAGGGGCGATGACGAGGATCTCTGGCTGATGAGTCGCTGCCGCCACTTGGTCATCGCCAACAGTTCCTTCTCATGGTGGGCTGCGTGGCTGGCCGAACATCGCTCGGACAGCCCGAAGGAATCAAGAGCGTTGGGCGAACATCGCGCAAACGCCACCGCTACACTCATTGCTTGTCCTTCGCGCTGGTACCGAGCCAGCGCCGGACCCATCCCTCATCCGGCACCCGAGCGCTGGCGACGCATCGAGGATCCCGCCGTCGACCACTTCGACTCCGCATGAACGACACCTCATCCGAGACCGCGACGCCGAGGATGCCCGGCAGCGTCAACGATGGCCCACGCGTAAGTGTGGTCATGCCGTTCTTCAACTCCGCGGAGTATGTGGAAGAGGCGATCGAGAGCATGCTCTCGCAGACCTATCGCGCACTCGAGGTGATTGCGATCGATGACGGATCGACCGACGATGGACTCGCGATCGTGCAGCGCATCGCGGCCCGCGACCAGCGCGTTCGTGTGATCAGCGAGGGGAAGCGGGGCTTCGTCGTTTCACTCAATCGCGGACTTGCGTTGGCCCGCGGCGAGTACATCGCCCGCATGGACGCCGACGACGTGAGTCTGCCCGACCGCATCGCCAAGCAGGTTGCCTTCCTCGACTCGCATCCCGATGTCGGCGTGGTCGGCGGACAGATCCTCGCGGTGCTCGACGGAAAGGTGCTCACGCTGCCGTGGTGGCTCGACGCGCCGCTTGACCACGACGCGATCGAAAGCGCCCTCTGGCATCGCAACTCGATCTATCACCCGACAGCCCTGCTGCGCCGAGATGTGCTGCTGGCCGCCTCAGGCTACCGCTCGGCGTTCACCGTCGTGCAGGACTACGACCTGTGGCTGCGGCTCGCCGCCCGGACGCGACTCGCCAATCTTCCGGATCGCGTGCTTCGATATCGATTCCACGACAAGCAGGCGACCGAGCGCAATCATGAACTCGCGTATCTCTGCACCTGGTCCGCACGCCACGCCGCGCGCGAGCGCCGCGCCGGACGGGCCGATCCCGTGCGGGCCGAGGTGCCGATCACCCGGGAACAGGCGATCGCCTGGGGACTCGATCCGAACGTGATGCGATCGGAGATCGAGTGGATCCGTGCGAGTCATCAGGCTCGCAACCACATCTGGCAAGGTCGGCGACTCCGGGGCATCGCCGCATTCTCTCGACTGCTGTTCTCGCATCCGGTTCCCCTGATTCGTCGCGCGTCGATCGCGATCCGCAACCGCTTCGCGCAAACCACCGCGGTCGTCGTCGCCCCGGTCGCCCATCATCCAGATCCGGCCGCCCCCGCATGCCCCGTGTCGCGCTGATCGGAGGATTCGGCGACCTCGTGATCAAGTTCCGAGGTCCGCTGATCGCCGACCTGATCGCGAGCGGGCACGACGTATCGGTCTGTGTTCCGCGCGCCGATCCGTCCATCGCTGCAGGCATCGAGCGCGAGATCCGCGATCTCGGCGCTGAATGGATCGACGTGCCGCTCGATCGCACCGGAACGAACCCCCGCAACGAATGGCGAGCGCGGCGCTTCTTCCGTCGACTGTTCCGTGAGCGTCCGTTCGACGTGGTTCTCGCCTACAACCCAAAGCCCATCTTCCACGCGGTGACGGCGGCGAAATCAGCAGGCGTCCCCATGGTCGGCGCGATGGTCACGGGCCTTGGCTTCGCGTTCATTGGCGGATCGTGGAAGGCGCGGGTGCTCGGCATGGTGGCGCGGCATCTCTATCGTCGAGCGATGCGGGCGGCGGATGTCGTCTTCTTCCAGAACGCGGACGATCACCGCACGTTTGAGCAGCATCAACTTCTCGCGCCGAGTCAGCGTGTCGAATTGGTTGCCGGCTCAGGCGTCGACATCAACCGATTCGCGGCTCGCCCGGTCACGGTCCCTGAAGCGGGTCCGATCTTTCTCATGATCGCCCGGCTGCTCAAGGACAAGGGCACGATGGAATTCGCCGACGCCGCACGCATCGTTCGCCGGACTGTGCCGGGCGCTCGGTTTCGCCTGGTCGGATGGATCGACTCGAATCCGGCCGCGATATCCCAGTCCGATCTCGATGGCTGGATGCGTGAAGGGATCATCGAGTACGTCGGTCGCCTCGACGACGTGCGCCATGAATTAGCGGCGTGTTCGGCCTTCGTCCTGCCGAGCTATCGCGAGGGACTTCCCAAGAGTGTGCTCGAGGCGATGAGTGTCGGTCGGGCGATCGTGACGACTGACGCGCCGGGCTGTCGCGAGACCGTGGTCAACGGCGACAACGGATATCTCGTCGCCGTGCAGGATCCACAATCGCTCGCCGACGCGTGCCTGCGGCTCTGCCGTGATCGCGAAAGCCTGGTGCGCTTCGGTCGGCGCTCACGCGAGATTGCCGAGACCCGATTCGAGAGCGGAGCGGTCAACCGCCAAGTCATGCGGGCCCTCGGGCTCGGGGAACCGGGCAGCCGTCGATGATCGACCTCCTGCGTCACATCGACAATCCCAACCACGCGATCATCGCGGCCTTGCTGTGCGTCGCGTTCGCCCTCTCGTATGCGGGCACCTGGTTCATGGTCCGCCGCGGCCGTCGACTGTTCCTCGATACGCCGAACTCGCGATCGGTGCACACCGTGCCGACGCCACGAGGCGGCGGCATCGCTCTCGTCGGCGCGTTCTTCGTCACGGTGACGCTGTATGGCTGGCTTGTCCACACCGACCTCAGGGCCGACACCCGCTGGATCCCAGTCGCGCTGTTCCCACTGGCGCTGGTTGGCGTCGTCGATGATCTGCGCGGACTCTCCGCGCTCCTGCGTTTCATCGCCCAGATGCTTAGCGGATGTCTGATCGTGATTCTGCTCGGCCATCCGCTGCCGACGTTCGTGTCCGAGATCGGCACGCCGGCCACAGCGCTCATCGTCTTTCTGGTGACGATTCCGATCGCGGCAACGATCAACTTCTACAACTTCATGGATGGCCTCGACGGTCTCGTCGCGGGAACCGCGTTGGTCCAGCTCTCGTTCCTCGGCTGGTGGCTCGACGTTCCGCCGACGTGGTTACTCATCGCGGCGCTGATCGGATTCCTCCTGTGGAACCGGCCGCCCGCACGGATCTTTCTCGGGGACACTGGCAGCACTTTTTTAGGCGCATCACCGGTGATGGTGGGCATCCTCTCCGACAGCGCACCCGAGCGAGTCATCGCGGCGTGGGCCGTCACTGCGCCGCTTCTTCTCGATGCGCTCTTCACGCTGCTGCGCCGCGCCGCCCGCGGAGCCAACGTCCTTGAAGGGCACCGGGAGCATCTCTACCAGCGACTTCAGCGTTCCGGCTGGTCGCACCGCCGCGTGACGCTGAGCTACATGGTCGTCACCGCGACGTGTGCGGTATTCGTCGCGACGCTCGGGATGACCGGTGCGATCGTCTCGGTCCTCCTCACCGCGTCGCTCTTGGGGCTCGGCGAGATCTTTGTACGACGGCGCGGTTTGGCGCACTGACCCCGTATCATGGGCAGCGACGCCCGTCTTATGGTCGCCACCAAGAACATCCTCAACGACCTCGCCGGCTGGCCGCGCCATCGCAAGCAACTGCTGATGGTTGTGACGGATGCTCTGATCTTGCCGCTCTCCATCTGGGCAGCCTTCTCGCTGCGGGTCGGTGACCTCTGGCCGGAAGGTATCGAGGCGCTGTGGTGGCTTTTTCCCAGCGTCATTCTCCTCGGCATTCCGGTCCTTCGTTTCGCCGGTCTCTACCGGGAGGTCACAAGGCACGCGGGATCGCGCATCGTGGGGCAGGCTGCCCAGGCCCTCGCGTTCATCGCTCTTGCCATGGCGACGATGATTCTCTTCTCGCGCGATTGGGCGCCTCGCTCGCTCCCGGTGATCTTCTTCCTGGTCGCGTTGGGTCTGATCGCGGGGGCTCGCGGCATCGCCCGCGCGCTGCTTCGGAGCGCGGCGATCGGAGTGCGTGAACGGGTGATCGTCTGGGGCGAGGGTCAGACCGGACAGCGCATGGTCGCCGCGCTGATGAATGGACAGCGCTTCCGACCGATGGCCCTCATCGACGAGGATCGCTCGCATCGCGGCGCGCGCGTGCGCGGCATCAGCGTGCATTCGCCTGAAGAGTTGCCCACGCTTCTGCGAGAGCGAGGCGTTGAGCATCTGCTGCTGGCCCTTGAGACGACCGACAAGGCGAAACGCCGCGGGATTCTTGAGCGCGTCACGCAGTTACCCGTGACCGTCCGAAGCGCGCCCTCGATGGACGACATCATCGCCGGACGCGCCAACGCCGAAGACGTGCGCGAAGTTCCGATCGAAGACCTGCTCGGGCGCGAGCCGGTGCCCCCCGATCGCGGCTTGCTGGAACGTTGCGTTCGCCGCAAGAATGTGCTCGTCACCGGAGCCGGCGGCTCGATCGGCTCAGAGATCTGCCGACAGGTGCTGATGCTCGCGCCGAGCCGTCTGGTCCTGCTCGAACGCTCGGAGCACGCGCTGTATCAGATCGAGCAGGAACTGCGGGCCATCGCCGGTGATCGCGTCGAACTGGTGGCCCTGCTGGCAAACGTGCTCGATCGGGATCGCATGGAGCGGACGATGCGCAGCTTCGCGATCGACACCGTCTACCACGCCGCAGCGTTCAAGCACGTTCCGATTGTCGAACACAACGTCGCGGAAGGCATCGAGAACAATGCCCTCGGCACGCTCATCGCCGCCGAGGCGGCACTTGCCGCTGAAGTCGAAACATTCGTCCTCATCTCGACCGACAAAGCCGTCCGCCCGACGAGCGTGATGGGAGCGAGCAAACGACTCGCCGAACTCACGCTGCAGGCGATCGCCCACTCGCGCGGACGCACCGTTTTCTCGATGGTCCGCTTCGGCAACGTCCTCGGCTCGTCCGGGTCGGTGGTTCCGCTCTTTCGCGAGCAGATCGCCAGCGGTGGCCCGGTGACCGTGACGCATCGCGATGTGATTCGCTACTTCATGACCATTCCGGAAGCGGCCCAGCTTGTCATGCAGGCCGGCGCGATGGCCGAAGGCGGCGAGGTCTTCCTGCTTGACATGGGCGAGCCGGTGCGCATCGCCGATCTCGCTGAGCGCATGATTCGCCTCTCCGGTCATACCGTGCGCGACGCTGCCACCGGCGCTGGCGAAATCGAGATCCGATTCACCGGCCTGCGTCCCGGAGAGAAGCTCTTTGAGGAACTCCTCATCGAAGCCGATGCGGAACCGACCCGACATCAGCGGGTCCGCAAGGCCCGTGAGGGATCGATGGCGTGGAACGATTTGCACCCGCTGCTCGCGCGGATTGAACTCGCTTGCCGATCGAACGACGTCCCGTCGCTCCTGGCACTGCTTCAGAGCGCGATTCCCGAATACGCTCGAGAGGATCTGGTGCACGATCATCTCTGGGAAGCTTCCGAAGGCATGCCGGCAAAGGCCACCTCCGAGCGACGCGATCCTCACTCCAGCGAAAGCAAAGTGCAGTCATAATCCGCGGCAACGTGCTTTTAATCGATCGTTACCTGATTCCGCCGCCCGCATGGCCACCGCCTCGGGATGAGGCCACGATCGCAGCGTCGGTCGACTACGCTCGAGCCCGCGATCCGATCGGCCACGCGGTGCACACGTTGCTCGGGTGTCTGTATCTCGGCGTCGCCGGACTCTCGACCGCAAGCGAGTCCATCGCGTTCGTCCTGCTCGTCGGCTACGCGGCCCTTCGCGCTCCGAACCTCTGGCGTGCGTGGATGCCGCTGATCGCCGCGCCGGTGCTGTGGGCCATGGTCGCCTTCTTCGCCTGGGCAGCCCTCTCGCTCGCATGGTCGCCCGACATCGCGGCCGGTCGAGGCGTCCTGGGAGGTTCGCGCGCGATCCTTCTTGTGTTCGCGCTCTATCCTATTCGCAGCTCGTGGCGCATGCTGCTCGGTTCGCTGCTCGCGAGCATGTGCTTGCAATCCTGCATTCAATTGGCGCAGGCGATCGGGCTGCTCGCCCCGCATCCGCGCAACGGCATCCGGCACGCGGGGCTCTACTCGCACCCGGGACACCTCTGCACCTATCACGCGGCAGCGCTTCTGATTGCGGTCGCGTGGTTGCGTGAAGCGACCTCGCGCACCGCTCGGACGCTTCTGCTTGCGACCTGCGTATGCACGGGCACCGGACTTGCGATCGCGTTCGGACGCGGAGCCATCGTCGCGCTGGCGATCTCCCTTCCGCTCCTCTGCGTCGCCCTGTGGCGATTCTTCGGCGTCTCGGCGAGAACAATGCGCGTGGCCTTCGTTGCCTTGGCAATCATCGCGACCGGTGTTGCGGGCGTGGCGATCGCGACGGGCGCTGGAGGAATCACTCGCGGCGCAACCGACGTCAAGGACATCGCAGATGTCGGCTCTTCCGGTGGTTCTCGGGTCCTTTGGTGGGGTGCGACATTCGATACCTTTCGAGCACATCCGCTCATCGGCATCGGCAGCGGGGGCACTCGCGCCGGATTTCTGGTGAACCCGACGATCAGGGCTGCGGCCGATCGGCGTCCTGATCTGGGCATCGAATTCTTCGCCCACGAACATCCGCATTCGATGTACCTCCAAACGATGTCCGAGCTTGGGCTGGTTGGCGTCGCGCTCCTGCTCCTGATCGTCGCGCTCGCGGCCCGCGACGCTTGGACATCGGCGAAGCTCCGCCCGATCCTCTGCGGTGTCGCGGCCGCCCTGCTCATGTGGTCGATCGCCGCAGGCTTTGATGCGCTGCACACCGCAGGTCGAACCGCGACGCTCGCGACGGCGCTGCTCTCGTTCGTAATCCTGCCGCGCCGCGCCGCGTGGGACGGCGCCTGACCATGTGCGGCCTCGTCGGCTTTCTCGATCGTGGTGGACACGCCAAGAACGCGTTGGCGCTTCTTCGGGCGATGACCGACACCATTCGGCATCGCGGACCCGACGACGAAGGTGCGTGGTTCGATGAGCGCTCGGGAGTCGGGCTCGGCTTTCGGCGCCTCGCGATTCAGGATCTCTCGCCGCTGGGCCATCAGCCCATGGCAAGCGTCGATGATCGCTTCACGATGGCGTTCAACGGCGAGGTCTACAACTTCCGCGAATTGCGCGGGCAACTCGAAGCGCTCGGCGACCGCTTCCGCGGACATTCCGACACCGAAGTCATGCTTGCCGCGTTCGGACGTTGGGGGATCCGCGCATCGGTCGAGCGGTTCATCGGCATGTTCGCGTTCGCCGTGTGGGACAGGGAACTGCGAGAGCTCACGCTCGTTCGGGATCGACTTGGCGTGAAGCCGCTCTACGTCGGATTTACCGGCGATCGCGCGAGCGGCCTTGATGGCGCGATGCTCGACGAAGGCACATCGTTGGTGTTCGCGAGCGAGCTCAAGCCCTTTCGTCGGTTTCCAGCGATGCGGTTCGACGTCGATCGCGGCGCGGTCGCGCTCTTCATGCGGTACGCCTACGTTCCGATGCCGTGGTCGATCCATCGCTCGATCGGAAAGCTTCCGCCCGGTCATCTCCTGCGCGTCCGCGACGGTCGCTGTTCGCTCGAGTGCTACTGGTCTGCGAAGGCCGCGGCCGAGATTGGCGCCGCGAATCCTTTCCGCGGAAGCGACTCCGACGCCGTCGACGCGCTCGACGCGCTGCTGCAGGATTCGGTGCGCAGCCGCATGATCGCCGACGTGCCGCTCGGCGCGTTTCTTTCGGGCGGTATCGACTCCTCTGCCGTGGTAGCAGCAATGACCGCGGTCGCGCCTGGTCACGTGCGAACGTTCACCATCGGAGTGCGCGATCCGGCCTATGACGAGGCGCCGTTCGCGCGAGCGATCGCAGCCCACCTTGGCACCGAGCACACCGAACACTACGTCGAGCCCGACGACGCCCTGTCGGTGATCCCCTCGCTCCCTTCGATGTGGGACGAGCCGTTCGCGGACAGCTCGCAGATCCCGACCTTCATCGTGTCCCGCGCTGCGCGACAGCACGTCACTGTGATCCTCTCCGGTGACGGTGGCGACGAGCTCTTCGGCGGCTACTACCGCTATCGATGGGTTCGCAGGCTGTGGAATCGACTCCGCTGGTTGCCGGGTCCGGCGAGAAGCGCGGCCGCGACGATGCTGCGGGCGATTCCCGCGGAACGCGCCAATCGCCTGCTTCGCCCACTGATGGGAGCACTTCCCGCTTCCATGCGCATGAACACCCCCGGCGACCGGGCCCACAAGCTCGCTGGACTCATGAACTCCTCTGATGAGTGGGATCTTTTCCTGCGGCTGACGTCCCTCGTGCAAGATCCCGCGTCGCTCCTCCTCGATGCCAAGGAACCGATGGTGCCGCTTCACGATCGTGCGTGGCTTGCCGACGTCGAG